>NZ_JAQFUL010000020.1:0-71583 GCF_027716265.1 Bacillus cereus group sp. Bc031 | reverse complement strand
CACTTTCACTTCTTCCTTAGGTTTCGCTACTTCTTGCACTTTCACTTCTTCCTTAGGTTTCGCTACTTCTTGCACTTTCACTTCTTCCTTAGGTTTCGCTACTTCTTGCACTTGCACTTTCACTTCTTCCTTAGGTTTTATTGTTTCTTTTGCTTTTGTTATCTTCTGTGTTTTAGCTTCTTCCTTAGCTTTCACCGATTTTTGTACTTTCGCTACTTGCTTCGTTTTCTCGTCAGCCTTTTTTTCAATTGGTGCTTTACTTGATAAGAAAGAAACATTTACATAAGCTGTTTTTCCCTTATACTCAAATTGAAGCCATCCGTCTTTTACTTGGTTCGTTGTTTCAATTACATCATCTTTTTTCAGTCTGCCAAGAATTTTTGATTCTGTGTTTGATTCAGAACGTACATTTAACAAATCTGCTGTTACATGGTAAATATCTTTCGTAAACTCCGAGCTTACAAATACTTCTTTACCATTTAACTCAATTTTTGACCAGCCATCTTCGGTATTGATGACTTTTAACTCTTCCCCGTTTTTTACTTTTTCGACCACTTTTGATTCTGTAGTCGGTTTTTCACGTACGTTGAGTACATCTGCTGTTACGATCGTTTCTGCAGTAGCAGTTGTAGTAAATGCTCCCAATCCGAAAACAGTTGCTGTTGCTGCGCCAATTACTTTTTTCATATTAACCTCCATTATATTTTTTGAATTCTATCAAATACTTCCATAAATTTACGGAAGCATTTGCAGCAGTATATTAGTACCACTTAATATACTGCTATTAAAACTCCTTACTCCAATACTATCAAATTCTTATTTCTAATTCTATATATTATAAGTTTCCTTATTTTCTATAAACGTTTTATACCATTCTTCACACTATATAGTTGTCGCAATTCCCGCCAAAAACAAACTGACGATTGCTAAAAATTGAGTAGCGACTATAGCCCCCTCATGATCTTTCACACTACATTCGCTCGTTTTTTGCAAAAAGTTCATTTTACATAAAAATTTATTTATTACAATAAGAATATAAGATATATTTTTTTAAAAGGAGGATTTCAAGAATGAATAAAGAGGATAAAATTCACGCTGAGAAAGTGTTGAAAAATCTATTCATCGGATCACAAGTTGATGGATTACAATTTGGTATTTCTCCAGGCGCTATAAAGATTCATTTCACAAACTTTCACGACTCCGTTGATTATGACGGACAATTATATATCAATATCGAATCAAAATGGTGTTTATTTAATAAACCTCCAAAAAGATATCCATTACATGAAGATGAATTTGAAGATTATTCTGAGGAAGAAGAATATGGGAGAATATTTGAGATAAGAAGACAAAAAGTTACCGATATACAACTCGGCTTAGAAAGCCCTTATTTAATTGTTACATTAGAGAGTGGACAAATTATTTTTGTAAATGGTTTTCATGATTATTATGAATGTTGGCAAGCTGGTGTCCAATATGAGCAATGGCTTGTAGTTGCTGCACCTGGGAATGAAATCGCCACTTGGACTTCCGATGAGTTTATCGATAAATAAACTGTCTTCCCGAAGGAGAACCGACGATATTTTATGAACTACATAACTATTTCTATTACACTTAAACGAATGACCATTTTACTTTAATAGAAATCATTTTATTAAATTTGAAAGGACGATAATGATGGCATGTGTCCATGATTTTGGAATAATTGAAGAATTTGATTCTCAAAAAAGTTACAACGATTATACACCAGAGAAATATGATTGTGTTTCTGTTGATGATAATATTATCAGTAATTTAAGTCAAAATTTATCAATTATGAAAACCTACTTTCATACAGTAAAAAGTCAGGAATATGGTTTAGCTTATTGGGGTATTACAATTATCCCTCCTGAATCATTAGCAATTTTCTATGAAACAGTTACATCTTCAAAGTTCTTCAAAAAATCTGATGAGCTGAATGAATTAGCTTCAAAAATTGTACAAGCTGTAGCAGAACAAAAGTACATGATCCATTATGGGGTTTAAATGTAATACAAAAAATGCTTAGAATTTCTCCCAAGAGTTTTTTGTATAGTACTAATAAATTTATTCATTAGTCATTTAATCAATGCTTGAACCTATACCCTCACCTTTTACAAGTGAGGGCGCCCCTATTAATCTAAATAAGCGTCTCATTCCCAAGTTTCCAGCTAAACCATCTCCCATGCCCTTCTGTTTCTCCAACCGTTTCACGATATTCGTTTCCGTTAATATAATAATCAATATGAAGGTCCCGGTCCCACATGTTGTTATAAAGATGGAATACATCACGCTTTGCACCGATTTCTTGGATTTGTTTTTCCAGCTTACATTTTACTTGTTCTGGTATTTGATTGGCGACGTGTGTATGGAAAATGCAGATAACAGCATCTTCACTTATTTGTTCAATAATAGATGGTAATAACTCTACACCGTCTCCTTCTATTAATTGAACAGATTTATTTTTTACTAAAGATGCAGCTTTGTCAAACAGTTCAAGCCTTTCTTTATGTTCTGGCCAAATGAGTGCACGTAGCCATAAATAATCTTCATCACTATGTAAATCATTTACATGTAAATCTAATCCGATTCTTTCTACGACAGGTGGACTTTCTTTTAATAAATGAGGCACATTCTCCCCTCTTATTTCAGAAGTTACATGTACATTCGAGTTTATATTTCCGTATGTTTCATCTGTACCGTACGAATAGCTATATTGGTCCCAAAATAATTGTAATCCAGAACTTGTCCCAATTTCTATTAACGCTAACGGTTTATTCACTTTGTTAAATATGTAACTGAAACTTGGATATAAGTACGCACATCGTCTTACTTCATTCGTTTGAACGAGTTTCGTTTGTAATAAATTAATCATTTCTTCTCTGTACATTTTACAGAAATCTTTAAAATGATCAAAAGCTTGCTCTAAATCCGTATTAGCATGTTCAACTAAGCTACTATAATACGTTTTTACATGATGTTCTTTCCCTGCTAACAATAAATAATGTACTGCACCTAATAATAAGTTTGGGACTGGTTGACCTACCTGAGCATAGGACGATAGTGTAAGTACTTCCTCATCTTCAGCAATTTTCATTGATAAATATTCATATAAGTCACTTGACCCTTTACATTCCTTTATTGAAAAATTTCGAAATAAGTTTGCGATTTGTTCTTGTGTACGCATGTGTATCCCCCTTTTTAATATTCAGAATAATCATACAATATATTTTTAAAAAATTCCCATAAAAAAGTATCCTTTCTACCCACTTTTGGATACGTAAGCTTTTTCGAGATAATTTCAAACTGTAATTTTTTTCTATTCATTAACTGAAAAGTGCTTGTTAAATAAGAATTTTGGCAAATAAAGCGTTAAATATTTTAAAATTATCAGATAACACTAGATATTTTAGTCTATTAATTATTATAATAGAGTATGAGATGGTTATACAATTGAGACAAAAAAGGTAAATACCTAGGTGGGGCCTAGGCGGTGTTTTCTTTTTACGGCTTAGACACAGTAAACACCTACTCTTTTTTGCCAATATAGGGGATGGAGAGATTATCATGAGCAACATGCAGCAAAAAACAGACGTTATCTTAATTGGTGCAGGAATTATGAGTGCAACGTTAGGCTCATTGCTAAAAGAATTAGCACCAGAATGGGAAATTAAAGTTTTTGAAAAACTCGCAAGTGCCGGGGAAGAAAGCTCTAATGAATGGAATAATGCAGGTACAGGGCATTCTGCGCTATGCGAACTGAACTATACTTCCGAAAAATCTGACGGATCTATAGATATTAGTAAGGCTGTAAAAGTGAATGAGCAATTCCAGCTTTCAAGACAATTTTGGGCATATCTTGTAAAAAGCAAATTAATTCGTAATCCACAAGATTTTATTATGCCTCTACCTCATATGAGTTTAGTACAAGGTGAAAAAAATGTGCAGTTTCTAAAAAATCGTTTTGAAGCGCTTTCAAAAAATCCGCTGTTTCAAGGAATGGAGTTTTCCGATTCTCCTGAAACATTAAAAAAATGGCTTCCACTCATTATGGAAGGTCGTACATCTAATGAGCCTATGGCGGCAACGAAAATTGACTCTGGAACAGATGTTAATTTTGGTGCATTAACACGAATGTTGTTTGATTACTTAAAAACGAAAAATGTCGAGCTAAACTACAAACATAGTGTCGAAAACATTAAACGCACGAAAAATGGTTTGTGGGAAGTGAAAGTACACGATATGAATAGTGGTAAAATTGAGCATCACACTGCTAAATTCGTCTTTATCGGCGGCGGTGGCGGTAGCCTACCCCTACTTCAAAAGACTGGTATCCCTGAATCAAAACATATTGGTGGATTCCCGGTAAGTGGACTATTTATGGTATGTAAAAACCAAAAAGTTGTAGAGCAACATCATGCGAAAGTATACGGTAAAGCTAAAGTTGGCGCTCCGCCAATGTCTGTACCTCATCTAGATACGAGATATATAGACAACAAAAAAGCTTTACTGTTCGGACCATTCGCAGGGTTCTCTCCTAAGTTCTTAAAAACTGGTTCAAACCTTGACTTAATTGGTTCTGTAAAACCAAATAACGTCTTAACGATGTTAGCTGCTGGTGTAAAAGAAATGGGACTAACAAAATACTTAATTCAGCAAGTTATGTTATCACACGAAAAACGTATGGAAGAATTACGCGAATTCATTCCGAACGCGAAAAGTGAAGATTGGGATATTGTAGTTGCTGGTCAGCGTGTACAAGTAATTAAAGATACTGATGCTGGCGGTAAAGGAACACTTCAATTCGGTACAGAAGTTGTTAGTGCGGCTGATGGATCAATCGCAGCATTACTAGGTGCTTCACCGGGTGCTTCTACTGCCGTTCATGTTATGCTTGAAGTATTAGAAAAATGTTTCCCAAGTCGAATGGTAGAATGGGAAGGAAAAATAAAAGAAATGATTCCTTCTTACGGCATTTCATTAACAGAAAATCCAAGATTATTCCAAGACCTTCACACTTCTACAGGTCGTACCCTTGGATTAAATGAAAAAGAAACAGTTCATAATTAATGAAGAAATAAAAACGTCCGATACATTCGGACGTTTTTTCGTTACTAGAAATTATATTTTTCAATATTATCCTTTGTAAATACAACTCGCTCTGGCAATACGATAATTCCGTTTCCTTCTGCCTCATAATCATATCCTTGAATGGAGTTTGGCTCTACTTTCACTTTTCCAATTCCTTTTACTTCGAAGCTATCCCCTACTTTTAACTTCTTCCCTTTTACAACAATTTCATTTGCTACATACGTTGCGAGTGCACCTTGTTGTTTTACATCCCATAAACCAAATTGTGCTACTGTTCCTCGTTTTACGTAATCACGCATAACGTTTGGTGTAGAGAAGCCAGTTACGACTACCTTTTTATCCATTTTTAAATTTTCAGCTGCTTGCGCCATGGCTGGAAGTGCTGTTGCATCTGGACAAATGACCGCATTAATATCAGGGTACGTTTTTAAAATATTCTCCCCTACTGACAGAGACTTTTGCGCATTATTTTCACCGTACTGCGTCGTTACAATTTCCCAGTTCGGATATTTCTCTTTAATAATTTCTTTCGCTTTCGTTACCCATTGGTTTTGATCTGTTACTGTTGGGCTAGAATAAAAAAATGCTACTTTCCCTTTATCTCCAATTTGCTTAGAAGTCATTTCTATTAATAAATTAGCAAGTTGGTCTGGTGTTCCTTGGCTTATATAAAAGGAACGATCTTTCGGATTCACATCGGAATCCCATGTTAACACCGTCATCCCTTTTTTCTTAGCACGTTGCAGTGATTGCGATAAACCATCAACTGACGTTGAAGAAACCATAAGTGCATCATAGTTTTGGTTAATGAAATTGTTTATATATTTTACTTGCCCAGATACACTTGCTTCAGAGGGGCCATCATATTTCACTTGTACGCCTAGTTTATCTCCCATCTCTTTTGCTCCTTCACCACCTGATGTAAAGAATCCAACTCCTGTTAATTTCGGGATAAATGCAAATTTCACATCATCCGCTTTTTTCTTATCTGCGGTTTGACTAGAACAGGCGATGAAACCGATTAAACAAATACATACAATGAATACAATCCCTAGTTTTCTCTTCATGACATTTCCTCCTTATGCAAATTCTTTCTTTTCTCCAGTGTGAATTGATGTAATTTGAAATGTCTCATAATAACTGAAAGAATAAGGATAATACCAATTACTACGTTGGATTGTTCATTTGTTAAACCCGTCATTTGCAAGCCATACTGCATGAGTCCAATGAAAATACTCGCGAGTACAGTACCGATAATGCTTCCTTTTCCCCCTGTAATAAGTGTCCCGCCTAATACGACTGCCGTAATGATTGGTAAAATTGTTTCACTTCCCATATCAGCACGTGCAGAACCGAAATAGGCAGTTAAGAAAGTCCCCCCTAATCCACCTCCTAACCCGGAAAGTATGTAAGCGATTATGACTACTTTTTTCGTTTTAATCCCGGTGTATTTTGCTGTATTTTCGTTCGCACCTGTTAATTTTACATGGCGCCCGTATATAGTTCGGTGAAATAATACAGTACATAAAACTGTTAATACGATCAGTAGCCATAATAAATTCGGTATTCCTATAAAACTACCGTTTGCCAGTTGTACAAATGTGTCAGGTAAACCGCTTATTCCTTCGTACCCAGAAGCACCTGCTCCTCCTGAAATGACGAGTGCAATTCCTCCGTATAAAAACATCGTGCCGAGTGTAACGACGAGTGGTTCTACATCTGTCATTTTTATAATAAGTCCGTTTAAAGCGCCTGCTAAACAACTAATTATTAGAGATATTATGACAGCAAACAAAATAGATATTCCGTTCATCCAAAGTACACCGATCAAGATCGAAGTGAGACCCATTATTGAGCCGACCGATACATCAATTCCTCCTGTTACAATAACAAAAGTCATTGGTATCGCCGCAATTGCGATAAATAGGAAATCATTTGTACTAAAAAGGAGATTACTAATATTTAAGAAATCACTATTGATTAAACTAAAGAGAATGAATTCTATAAGAAGCAATACAATTAGAACACCTTCCCATCTGTATACATACTTCATAGATTCATCCTCCTTTCTGCCTTCCACTTTTTCATAACACTATCCAGTATGATGATAAGTAATAATAAAAAATCTGAAATAGCATTATTCCAAAATGCTGGTATTTTTAGAAAGACGAGTGAACTGCTTATTGTTTCTAAAAAGAATGCTCCTAATGCAGCTCCAACTATAGAACCTGTTCCTCCTTTTAAATGAACTCCCCCTAGTACAGCAGCTGCGATAACCTGTAGTTCTATCCCAGTTCCTGTTTGATTAGGAACGAATCCGATATTCATAACAAATATGCAACCAGCGAGCGCAGCACTTATGCCTGAAATCATAAACGCACATATTTTCACTTTATTAATAGGTATACCAATAAGTCTCGCGCCATCTTCATTATCACCTACCGCATAAAAGTATCTTCCAAATGGCACCTTCCTTAAAAAGAAGTATAGTAGTAGTAAAATAATAAGAACGAACCATACAGTTATAGGTAAACCAAAAATGACGATAGATGACAGCTGCTTAAAATCGTTTGGAATATCTTCAATCCACTTCCCGCCTGTAAAAATTAACATGGCACCCCTAATAATTCCTAACATGCCTAATGTCATAATAATGGCCGGTACCCGAAACTTTGCAACACCAATTCCATTTATAAAACCGAGAATAGCGCCAAGTATAATAGCAGCAAGTATGGACAGAGATGCATGATATCCATCAGTTAACAACATTCCGCAAACTACTGCACTTAGCCCCATGCTTGAACCAACTGATACATCTATATTTTTCGTAAATAAGACGAACGACTGGCCAATTGCTAACACGACTAAAATAACGCTTGATTTCACCATTAAAGATAACGAGTTAAATTGGATAAAACTAGGATTTATCATTCCTACAATAGCTATATAAATTAGTAGTAACGTTATGATAGACGTTTCGTGCATTTTTAGCATGCGTTTCATTCCGCTACACCTCCGTATGCAAGGCGTGTAACTTCATTCACACTCAGTTGTTCTTTTTCCATATGAGAAACAAATCGTCCATTTCTCATTACATATACACGGTTTACTAATTGAACAATTTCTTCAACATCTGAAGAGATTAATAAAATTGCGAGTCCTTCCCTTTTCATTTTTTCGATCGTCTCATACACTTCAAGCCTTGCTTTCGCATCAATTCCACGAGTCGGCTCATCAAGAATAATAACTTTAGGATTACATGCGAGATACTTTGCAAGCACGACCTTCTGCTGATTACCTCCTGATAAAGATGCCATTTCTTCATTCATATCCTGTACAACAATTCGGAACTGTTCTATAAACGAATTAACTAAAACGCTTTCTTTTTCTTGATTTATAAAAAAACGATTATTTTGCTGTAAACTTGCTGCTGCAATATTTTCTTTAACAGAAGCAATTGAGAAAATGCCATTCCTCGCCCTATCCTCTGGCACATAAACTAGTCCTTCGTCTAGCCTTTTATGCAAAGAACATGTATCAATTGATTTCCCATCTAATAAAATAGACCCTGTTTTTACAGTTTTCAATCCAAATATCGCTTCTGCTAATTCCGTTCTGCCCGATCCAACAATGCCAGCAATACCTACAATCTCACCAGCATGTACAGTGAATGAAATATTTTCGAATGCGTGACCATTTATATCAATCACTTCTAATATTTTTTTCATCCTTGTGGTCTCTTGAACTACTTCTATTTTCTCTTTCTGTTTATACCCTTTTGGCAATAGCCCCTCCATCAGCATGTCATATGTATAGTCACATACATCTCCTTGACTTACAATCATTCCATCTCGTAATATTGCTACTTTGTTGGCAATTTCAAAGATTTCTGGAAAACGATGCGTAATATAAATCATCCCTATTCCTTTTTCTTGTAAACTTTTCATCAACACAAAAAGACTCTTAATTTCGTGAGTTGTTAATGTCGATGTTGGCTCATCTAGAATAAGAATCTCGGCTTCTCGTATTAATCCTCTCACAATTTCTACTAACTGTTGTTGCGCAATCGATAATGATCCTCCTAGTTCATTAAGGTCAATATCCCACCCTAGACTGTTAATCAATTGCTCAATCTGTACTCTTAGTTTCTTTTTCTTTTCTTTTAACCCGATACATATATTTTCTTCAATAGTCATATGCGGAAAAATGAGCGGTTCTTGCGGTATTAAATACATACCTTTTCGATGTGCTTCTGACGGATTTGAAAACTGTTGCTTCGTTCCTTTTACATATATTTCTCCATCATCATACGAATATAACCCCGTTAATATTTTCATTAATGTTGATTTCCCAGCACCATTCCCTCCAACTAATGCGTATATATCTCCGCGCTCTACTTGAATGTTCACTTCTTTTAATACAAGTTGATTTAAAAACGCCTTACTCATTTTTTTTACTTGTAATAAAGGTGCGTTCTCCACATGATGTCACCTGCCTTTATACAGAACATTTTTTGAGAAAATGATTATTTGTTCTACTTGTTTTGTAGCATTGTATATTCCTTTTTTTATATCTAGAACACTTTTTTCTACGTACTATTAATCGCTTCAACTGGAATAAACAAAATATATGGTACATATGTTTAAGCTGTGGTCAATTGTTGAAAGGGATGAAGAGTATGACTCAGCTGAACTTTGAAGAGAATTTATTAACGAAAGTAGCTTGGTACTATTATAAGGACCAATTAACACAACAGGAAATCGCTTCACTTCTTCATATTTCAAGAAATAAAGTCGTCCGGTTATTAGATAAGGCGCGGAGTGAAGGTATCGTTACATTTCACGTAAAAGGGACTGGTTTGCACTGTTTAAGTATTGAGCGTGACTTAATGAAAAAGTTCTACTTAAAAGATGCTTTTATTATCCCGACCCCAGTAAACAATTATCACGATTCTCTCGGAAAAGCTGCTGCACAATATTTAGAAACTCAGCTCCAGCAAGGAGATTTACTCGGTATTGGCTGGGGAGAAACAATTAGCAAAATGCTAGAAAACATTCATTTCGAAAGTTCTATTAATCTCTCAATCGTAACGTTAACAGGCGGAGTAAATCACTATCTCCCGAGAAAACAAAACTATTTACATTACATGCAAGGTGATCTTCACATTATCCCTACGCCGTTTCTAGCGTCTACAACCGAAATGGCACAAAGTATTCTATCAGAACCGAGTGTAAAAGATATGCTTCATGTCGCTTCACTTGCTCATACGGCTGTTGTCGGTATTGGAGGACTATCTCAAGACGCTACGATTGTAAAAAAAGAAAAATTAACATTACGTGAGATGACATATATTCGTAGTCAAAACGGTGCTGGCGATATTTTAGGACAGTTTTATGATACAAATGGCAATTTATTAGAGCTCTCGCATCACAATCGTCTAATTGGCACGCCTCTCTCTATTTTGCGCAATATGAATCATGTCGTCGGTGTTGCTGGAGGTATAGAAAAGATAGATGCAATTTATGGTGCCTTAAAAGGAAAGTTTATTCATACATTAATTACCGATGAGGAAACTGCCCTCTCCTTATTACGAAAGGATGGTGATTGTTAATGTCCAATTTATTAGCTTTCGATGCTGGTACAGGAAGCATACGAGCAGTTCTTTTTGATTTACAGGGTAATCAAATTGCAGTAAGTCAAAAAGAATGGATTCATAAATCTGACCCACGTTACCCTGGTTCTATGAACTTTGATGTAATAGAAAATTGGAAGCTGGTACAAGAATGCACGAAAGAGGTTCTTCAAAAAAGCAATACTCTTGCCTCTTCTATTCTTGCTATTAGCGCTACAAGTATGCGGGAAGGATTTGTTTTATATAATCAAGATGGGCAAGAAATATGGGCGTGCGCAAATGTTGATGGGCGTGCATCCGCGGAGGTTAGTGAACTAAAAGAAATTCGGTCACATCTTGAAAAAGATTTATATACAAAGTCTGGTCAAACTTTTTCATTAGGTGCTTTACCTCGCCTACTTTGGATAAAAAAACATGAACCCGACGTCTATAATTCTATTCACTCTTTTACAATGTTAAACGATTGGATTTTATATAAACTAAGCGGCGTGCTGCAAATTGATCCTTCAAACGGTTGTACGTCTGGAATCTTTGATTTACAAAATAGAAATTGGGATAACGATGTAGCTAAAGAGTGTGGTATAACTTTACCATTTTCACCAAAAGTAAATGAAGCTGGCACTGTGATTGGTAATGTTACAAAAGAATGTGCAGCATTAACTGGATTACGTGAAGGAATTCCTGTTGTAGCCGGGGGCGGAGATGCTCAAATGGCATCACTCGGAACTGGAGTCGTGAAACCACATCAAACATTAATATGCGGAGGTAGTTTTTGGCAACAAGAAGTGAATGTTACTGAGCCAATACCAGATCCGCATGCTGCGATTCGTATAAATTGTCACGTCGTACGTAACCTATGGCAATATGAAACGATTGCCTTTTTCCCAGGCCTCGTTATGCGCTGGTTTCGAGACGCTTTTTGCCAAGAGGAAAAGAAACTTGCTGACAAACTCGGTGTAGATGCTTATGAATTATTAGAAGAACAAGCAAAAGACGTACCTGTCGGCTCACATGGCATTATCCCTACTTTTTCAAACGTTATGAACTACATTTCTTGGCGTCATGCCGCACCATCTTTTTTAAATTTAAGTTTAGACGCTGACAAATGTGGAAAAAAAGAACTGTTCCGTGCTATTGAAGAAAATGCCGCCTTCGTTACACTTGGAAACTTAAAATTAATAGAAAATCTCACAGGGACATTCCCTTCTGAAGTCGTTTTTGCTGGTGGTGCCGCTAAAGGAAAACTATGGCCACAAATTCTATCAGACGTCCTTGGTATTCCTGTAAAAGTACCTGTTGTGAAAGAAGCAGCTGCTTTAGGAACTGCAATTGCTGCAGGAGTTGGTGCTGGCATATATGCATCTATGGAAGAGACTACCGAAGAGTTTGTACAGTGGGAGCAAACATTCGAACCAGTAACTGAAAATCACGAACTATATAAAGAGTTCTATGAAACATGGAAAACTGTATATGACAGTCAGCTCGCTTTAGCTGATAAAGGACTCACTTCACATATGTGGATTGCGCCTGGTGCACTGTAACACATTACATAAAGGAGTGGAATGTATGTTAAAAGCGAATGAAAATGACTTCTCCTATCGCTTCGGTGATAACGGGCCGAAATATTTAATACAAGGTCCGAATATTGATCTTGGCCTTGTTGTCATTCAGCCTGGGCAGGAGTTTCAAAACCATTATCATACGACGTGCGAAGAGGTCTTTTATGCATTAGAAGGTGAAATAGATTTCTATGTAAATAACGAAAGAGTTCCAATGAAACAAGGTGACGTCCTGCAAGTTCGTCCTCATGAATCTCACTATCTTATTAACCATTCTGACAAACCTTTTAAAGCGGTTTTTATAAAGTCACCACATTTACCAAATAAAGATACTGTTCAAACGGAAAATCCAACATTAACGAAGGAGTGATTTTGAATGACTTGGGGATTTAAAAATCGATTAAATACAATTTTACCTGATGGTAGAGCGGTTATGTTAGCGATAGATCACGGCTACTTTTTAGGACCAATTCACGGGCTTGAACAACCACTTGAAACAGTTAAAAACTTGCTTCCTTACACAGATTCCCTCTTTTTAACGCGAGGTGTACTTAACTCCTGCATTCCTGAAAATTGCAGTACACCGATGGTTATGCGCGTATCAGGCGGAGCTACTGTCGTCGGTAAAGACTTAGCGAATGAAACAATTGTTACCCCTGTAAAAGAAGCAGTAAAACAAAATGCAATTGGCGTCGGTGTATCTGTTTTCGTCGGATCAGACTATGAAACACAAACAGTTACAAATCTCGCAAATGTAGTTTCAGAAGCTCATGATTATGGTCTGCCAGTACTTGGCATTACCGCAGTTGCAAAAGAACTGCAAAAACGTGAAGCTCGCTTTTTAGCACTTGCTTCCCGTGTATGCGTTGAAATGGGTGCTGACATTATTAAAACGTATTACTGCGAAGGATTCGAAAAAATCACAAGCACTTGCCCTGCCCCAGTCGTTATCGCGGGCGGCCCAAAACTAGATTCAATTGAAGACGCATTAAACATTACGTATAACGCACTGCAAGAAGGTGCAATCGGCGTAGATATGGGCCGCAACATATGGCAATCCGAACATCCAGCTGCGATGATTCAAGCGATACATGGGATTGTGAAAAATGGGTTGAATGTGAAAGAGGCACTCCAATTATATGAGGATGTAAAAAATTAAAACAAACTATTGCATTTAAAGGAAAAGCCCATATGCTAGATTACTGAGTAATCTAACATATGGGCTTTCTTTTACGTTTTTCATTGTTTTGAATTTAATCTATAGATCGCGCACATTCCAAACAATCTCACCGCGTTCGCCAAACGTACTATGATGTCGCTTAAATCCTAACTTCTCTAACACCCAAAAAGACGCAGTATTCCAAGCGCCTACAGTAGACCATAGTCTTTTGCGCCCCGTAGCAATCGCAGCCTCCAATACCGCTGATGCTGCCTCTGTCGCATAACCCATGCGATGAGCACTGCGGAACAACTCGTATGCAATCTCCGGCTCTTCAAGCGTGGAACGACCGATAATTAAGCCACAGTAACCGATGAAATCGCCTTCATCTCGTCTACGAATCGTGAGAAGAGAAATACCATTTTCAGCTGCTATCTTGCGCTTCTCAATAAGATCGTTACGTACAGATTCAACGGTTGGCATTTCCACTCCACGTTCACCAACTAGTTCTCTAAGCCAGACTGCATCGGATTCCTCCCACATATTCAGGTCGAGTCGTTCCGTTTTCAGCTGGAACGCCATCTCTTTAAATTCAGATGTCATAGCGATAACCTCCTATTTATATCACTGTACTACTTATAATCGTTTCGTACTGTACCCTATGGGAAACCTGCTAGATTCTCTAGTTTTTTTGCATTAAGATACATTATTGTTATTTTATGCATAAGCAATTCCTTTGCAAAATAGACCTTGTTATGAAACTTCATTTTAAAAATTTAACTAGATTACACTCTTTTAGTTGCTACTTATACAGTATATGAAATTTATATCAACGATTTTCTCGATATATCGACGATTCAACACAACATATCGATTTACCAACAATATTATTTATGAAGCACCCACTCAATTAACTCAATTGCTGCTTTAATACGGTCCTTCGTATCATCTAAAAATAGTTTATTAAGTAACGCATCTAAATGAATTGGCTTATTCGGTAACGTTTGAATATACTTCAACACAGATCCCGCTGGCGGTACTGGCTTATTATTAATAGCCCATATTCCTTCTAACAATGTCCAAGTTGAAGTTTGAACTATGTATGAAGCCTTTAACTCATCATTTGCTTTCAAAGCAGATTGAATTTTAATTAACGAACTCTGTAACCAATGAGAAATGCCTTTCACTTTGTCGCTAGAAACACGATAGTTTTCAAATTCAGATATAGCTATTTCTTTTAGTTTTTTTAAGTCACCACTTTTATCAAATAAACATTTATCACATCCATATTTTACTATAAATCAAAAAAAGAGGATATTTGTTTATTAATAAACAAATATCCTCTACCTTTACATATATATTACGACTGTTGATAAGCCGCTTTCGATGATTTTACATAATAAACTGCATGATCTACATTAATAATATGATCTGGTTTTGGTTTACCACGGCTCGCTCTATGACCTGCTAAATGCTCTTCACTTGTTTCCCAGTTTTTCCATGCTTCTTCAGATTCCCAGCGAATCATAACGACTACTTCTTCGTCGCCGCGTCTTACTTTTTTCACAAGAACACTTAAATCAATAAAACCTTCAAACTTTTCAATAATACCTTCTCCAGTAAAACGTTCTACAACTATATTTGATGTACCTTCTTTTACTGTAAATGTTTTCGTTTCGATAAACATATATCCCACTCCTTCATTCTAATACGAATACTACTATACTTCTATTATAGTTGATTATGATAATTATTTTCAATTATAAAGTTTAGATTTTTCGAATTATGCTGTTTTCTCTTCTATCGCCTCATCTAAAAACTTGAAATACGGAAGTAACATTCCTATTAAAGAGGTGACACATATAATTGCACCGATGATTAAATATAGCGCTCTTACTCCCCACATTTCACTCAATATTCCCCCTACTAACACACCTAACGGCATAGCGGATCGTATGAAAAATAATCGCACTGAAAATACTTGTCCTATCATATTGTTCGGAACTGACTGTTGGCATATCGTTGTGTTATGAACATTGAAAAATGCAATACAAATCCCTGCTATTACTTCAACTATTATTGCAATGATAATACTATGATTGAACCCTAGCGAAATGTATGTGAGCCCCCCTATAAACAATCCTCCAAGCATAAGTATACGCCGGCTTTTATATGTTACTTTTCCGACTAGTATAGATCCAACTACATAGCCAAGTGGGAATCCGGCCATAAAATAACCAAATTCCGCATATCCCGCTGATAGCTCATCTTTTATATAAGGAAGGTTTGTGACCATTGTTACTCCTACTCCAAATTGAACAAAAGTTAGAAATATACCGAGCCAAACGATGATTGGTTTTGTGAAAAAATATGTAAAACCGTGAAGAAACTGTTCTAGCCACGTTTTCCGAATAGGTTGCGACGTTCTATTTTCTTTTATATAAAGTAAGAAAGTGCCACTAACAAATAAACAAATGCATACGAAAGATAACGCAAGTTCTGTGCCAATCAAATGAATGACTACTCCACCTAATACTGGCGCAAGAAACATCATAAGACGAGTCATTCCATCAATGTACGCATTTGCATCTTGAAGTTGTTCTTTCCCTACAATGCTCGGTGTAATTGCTTGACTTGCAGGTGTATAAAGTGGTGTAATAAGTCCCACTACAATTTGAACAACATAAATGTGCCAAACTTCTAAACTACCGGAAACTAACATTATCAAAGGTAATAAGAATACGGACGCTCGTATCCATTGTGAAAAAATCATAATCCACTTCCGACTCCATTTATCAATAAATGGGCCACTGATTAATTGCAGTATGAGTGATGGGATGAAATATAATAGCCACATACTACTTAAAGCCATTTCCGATCCTGTTAACTCATATACTAGAATTGAATTACATAACGTTCCGAACCCCCCTCCTAATTCTGAGATTGCACTACCAATCCACATAAAAAAGAACGAACGATTTTTCAATACATTTTTCAATTTCACACACCAACTTTTCTTTTATATTCCTCCCTTTATGTACATTCTTGTTGTATATTATCTATTTAAAAACGCATCTAATTCTTTCGCTAACGATTGTACTGCTTTCTTTCTTAATACATATTTCCCATCATGTATATCCACTAACTTCGCTGCACGTAACAATTTCAAATGGTGGTGTACAGTCGATTTACTAAGTTGCAATCTTTCTGTAATTTCCTGCAATGTTCGTTCTTTTTCGAACAACATTTTTACAATGCGTAACCTCGCTTCATCTCCAAGAGCTTTATGTTTTTGAACTAAAAAATAGTTCGGTTCATATGGATCTTCAGGATGGATACTTTCGTTTGCAACTGGATAATGAAATACTTTCGTATCTTCAACATCCGCCTCAATATTCCACGGTCTGTACGTTATTTGCGGGATAAGAAGCACGTGATGAACACTTGGTTCTGGCATATAATGAACGCCACCTGTAGCCCACTCGACAAACTCTTCTGGTTTCATCTTTTTATTCATTTCACTCTTTGCTTCATAATCTCGTTTTAATATAGAAAGTATTTCTTCTTCCTCTTTCTGAATAACGCTCTCATACCATCCTGTCATAACAGCAATTAAATGGGATTTTAGCACTTGTACATCAACATCGCATATAAAACGAATATAAGTAGAGAAAAACTGATGTTCTTGTGTCAGTTCCATTAGTTCATGTATTGCAGTTACGTTTGCAGTTACGTTTCCACTTGCCGCTAAAATTCTTTTTTCTTGGTACTTCTCTCCTAAAAACGGTAAACATATATACTTCAAATCTTCTTCTGAAAGTGAATCAATTTTAGCGTGAAACTGCGATACATCGTGAAAATCTTCTTCATACAACAACTGAAGCAATGCTTTCCACGTATTATTTTCTTTGACAAATTGTAAATGCTCTCTCATTTCTTCTGTTAATGATTTCTTAATTTCTTCCCATTCATTTTGACTCTTTTCAAGTGTATCAATTAACCTCTTATGAGTAATTGCTGCAATTCCAAGAGCACATTCGAAAAGTATCGAATATTTCACTTGAACGTTATAAGTTTCCCTCTTTCTACTCGTTATGTGATAGACCTCCATTTTTATCCCTCCTTGTTTGCTATATATTAAATTCTATTTTTATCGAATTTTACCTTCTATATTTTTAGAATCAACAAAATTTTAGTTGAAATACATTCATTCTAAATTAAGGAGAATAGGAGCTTTTTTATATACAAATAATAAGCCTCAAGGAGTTGTTGACATGTATTTCATATTGAATATGTTAGGGATTTTCGTTGTCATATTAATTGTTTACTTATGTTCGCCTAATAAAAAACATATAAAATGGAGACCAATTGTAATTCTCATCATATTGGAGCTTTTTATTACGTGGTTTATGTTAGGCACAAAGCTAGGCAGTATTATCATTAATAAAATTGCTTCATTTTTCAGTTGGCTACTGGCATGTGCGAATGAAGGAATTCGATTTGCATTTACTTCTGCTATGGAAAATCAAACAATTGATTTCTTCTTTAGCGCATTACTTCCTATCATTTTTGTTATCACGTTCTTTGATATTCTGTCTTACTTTGGAATCTTAACTTGGATTATTGATAAAGTAGGTGCAATTATTTCAAAGATTTCTCGTTTACCAAAGTTAGAAAGCTTCTTTTCGATTCAAATGATGTTTTTAGGGAACACCGAAGCGCTTGCGGTTGTTCGGGATCAATTATCTGTTTTAAAAGAAAATCGTCTGCTGACTTTTGGAATTATGAGTATGAGTAGCGTCAGCGGATCCATTCTTGGTGCTTATTTATCAATGGTTCCAGCAACATATATTTTCAGCGCAATCCCATTAAACTGTATTAACGCATTAATTTTAGCCAATGTATTAAATCCTGTGGAAGTTTCGAAAGAAGAAGATGTTGTTTATTCACCTTCCAAACATGAAAAAAAGGATTTCTTTTCTACTATTTCCAACAGTATGTTAGTCGGGATGAATATGGTTATCGTTATTTTAGCTATGGTAATTGGATATGTAGCTTTAACAGCATGTTTAAATGGGATTTTAGGATTTTTTGTAACGGGTTTAACAATTCAAAAAATCTTCTCTATTATCTTTAGTCCTTTCGCTTTTTTACTCGGTTTATCGGGCAGTGATGCTATGTATGTAGCTGAACTAATGGGGATCAAAATAACGACGAATGAATTTGTTGCAATGATGGATTTAAAATCAAACTTAAAGTCTTTACAACCGCATACGGTTGCGGTTGCCACAACATTTCTAGCTTCTTTTGCTAACTTTAGTACAGTAGGTATGATTTATGGAACTTACAATTCATTATTTGGCGGCGAAAAATCATCAGTCATCGGGAAAAATGTTTGGAAGCTTCTTGTGAGCGGAATGGCTGTTTCCTTATTAAGCGCTATGCTTGTTGGGCTTTTTGTATGGTAAATAATTTTTAAAATAAAAGACACCCAAACGAATTGAGTGTCTTTTATTTTTATTTTCGAATTTGTCCATTTCCACGAATGACGTATTTTGTAGAAGTTAATGCAGGAAGCCCCATTGGTCCCCTTACGTGTAGCTTTTGTGTACTGATGCCAATCTCAGCTCCGAATCCGAATTCAGATCCATCAGTAAAACGAGTTGATGCATTGTGATACAGCGCAGCAGCATCAACAGATACGAAAAATTTGCTGACGTTTTCCTCGTTTTCTGAAATAATCGCTTCAGAATGCATAGATCCATACGTATTTATGTGGTGAATCGCTTCTTCTATAGAAGAAACTAATTTAACTGCTAGCGTGAGAGATAAAAATTCTGTCCCCCAGTCTTCTTCTGAAGCAAGTACAATTGATGAATCAATTGCCAATGCTTTTTGATCACCACGTAGCTCCACGCCTCTTGCCTTCAAAGAAGAAAACAACTCGCTACCATATTGCTCTGCCCACTTCTCATGAAGTACAATCGTTTCAATCGCATTACATACAGATGGACGCTGCGTTTTTGCATTTATAATAATATCAAATGCCATTTGTTTACCCGCTGTTTCATCAATGAAAATATGACAATTCCCCGCACCTGTTTCAAGTACTGGAACAGACGCTTCCCTCACAACAGTATCGATTAATTGTTTGCCACCTCTTGGAATAAGAACGTCTAAATAATCATTCATTGTAAATAACTGCTTCGCGCTATCTCGCGTTGTATCTTCTATAAGCTGTACACTTTCTTCTGGTAAGCTTGTTTGTTTGAGCGCTCTGTGAATAACGGCAACAATGGCTTTATTAGAATGAATAGCAGAAGAACTACCACGTAATATGACTGCGTTTCCTGTCTTCAAACAAATAGTAGCAGCATCCACTGTTACATTCGGTCTTGCCTCGTAAATCATCCCAACAACACCAAGTGGTACACGCATTTCCTGAATAGATAGTCCATTTGGCCTTTCCCATGCACTTACACATTCTCCTACAGGATCACGTAATTCAATTAGCTGCTTAATCCCCTCTGTCATATCAATAATACGATTTTCAGTTAGCATAAGACGATCAAGGAGTGAATCCGAAAATCCTTTTGCCTTACCTTCTTCTATATCACGTTTGTTTTCCTCTAAAATATAAGCTGTTTCACTTATTAATTGATTTGCAATTGCAGCAAGTGCTTCGTTTTTTTGATCCGTATTTTTAAGCACAAGTTCTCCAGCGATTTCTTTCGCTTTTTTTCCCTTTACTAACACTTCATTCATTTTTATTTCCTCCTTTTTGATCCCTCTTCTTAAAGTGAAACCCAATGATCTCTATGGATGACTTCATAACTATGCCTTTCGCCTCTTGCTTGAATATGTTGGCTTTGCATACCTTTTATCTCTCTTAATTCCTCTGCGCTATATGTGCATTGTCCTTTTCCAATTACGCGCCCTTGTTGCGTCATGACTTCTACAACATCGCCAACTTTGAAAAATCCTGACACATTTGTAACACCCGCAGGAAGAAGACTCTTGCCATGCTGAATGATAGCTGTAGTTGCTCCGGCGTCTATTTCAATTTGACCGCTAACAACCGAATGCAAGGCAATCCATTGCTTGTTCATCTTCATTTCTTTTTGAGGGGCATTTCCGACATACGTCCCGTCACCTTTCCCCTTTAAAACATCAACAAATTTCTCTTGTCCACGTCCTGTACCGATAAATACACTTACCCCAAGAGATAGCGCCGTCTTTGCAGCATCAATTTTTGATTTCATACCGCCAGTCCCAAGTTTTGAGCCAGCATCTCCAGCAAGAGAAGCAATTTCTTCTGTAACTTCAGGAAGGAAATAATATTTTTTCGCATCCTCATTTTTTTGAGGATTTTTATCATATAAACCGTTCACATCTGTAAAAATCATAAGCATATCTGCCGAAACAAGTCCGCTTACTAAAGCTGACAGCATATCATTATCACCGAACGTTAACTCCTCTAAAGAGATGGAATCATTTTCATTAATAATTGGAAGAGCAGAACGGTTTAATAACTCTCCTAACGTAGCGTAAGCGTTACTATATTGTTCTTTTCTAGAAAAATCACTTCTCGTCAGCAATAGTTGTGCAGTAACGATACCGTATTTACGGAATTCCTCCGTGTATGCCTGCATTAACAAACTTTGTCCGACAGCCGCAGCAGCCTGTTTCCCTTTAATTGTTACAGGTCTGCTAGGGTATCCTAGAGCAGAAAAACCTGCAGCAACGGCCCCAGATGTAATTAACAACACTTCATGCCCTTCCTCTTTCAATCGAGCTAATGCGGCAACATGATCTGAAAGTTGTTCTTTAGAAATGCCTCCATGACTATCCGCCAAAGAACTGCTCCCAATCTTTACAACTATTCGCTGTTTCTTCACTTTTTTATCCCCCAAGTCTAAAATCAAAGTTTTTTATACATTACATTTCTATTCATACAGCTCGCAGCGATTTCTATTCTTATGAGTGCTGCACGTAGCCTATTTAAGAGCAAAATAAAAATGACCGCTTCGCCCTTCATAAAATAAAAAGGACGAAACGGTCATTGTTCCGCGGTACCACCTTAATTGATATACATAGATATCCACTTGGTGCCTATAACGCAGGCGAACGCCTAAACTTTCATTTAAGACTCAGGGATAGGTTCGATATATTCTATACGAGGAATCTTTCAGCCGGTGAATTCCACTCTCTTTCGCAAGAAGACATATGTACTATTTCCCTTCAACGATTTTCGGTTTAATTTTTTTATATTATGCGATATAGTTCGATTTGGTGTCAAGAGGTATTTTTAAAAATAAATAGAGGAGCAAGTTACTTGCATGAAAAGATTGCTCTACTGAATGAAAATACAAATTGATATAACTACAACTCATATTCATAAACATAATACCTTACATTATAGTGTATATATTTACAGAATGTCGAATATAATTGATTTTTTATCTTTTGGTGTTGCAAAAAGGAAAATATTCTCTTAGAATGTTTCTTTATATTGCATGGAGATGTTATTGTTATTTTAAGATAACAATTTCAAAATGATATAATTTATTAAAAAAGGAGCAAGATTGAATTATTATGGATAAACAAATTGGATTCATCGGATGCGGAAATATGGGGATGGCTATCATTGGCGGGATGCTAAACAAAAAGATAGTGTCTTCAAATAAAATCATGTGTTCAGATTTAAACACGACGAATTTAGAAAATGCTAGTACAAAGTACGGAATAACTATAACTACTGACAACAATGAAGTCGCTAAAAATGCTGATATTTTAATTTTATCAATTAAACCAGACTTATACTCATTAGTAATTAACGAAATTAAAGAAGTAATAAAAAACGATGCTATCATCGTTACGATTGCTGCTGGTAAAAGTATTGAAAGTACTGAAAATGCCTTTAATAAAAAATTAAAAGTTGTACGAGTAATGCCTAATACCCCTGCTCTTGTTGGAGAAGGAATGTCAGCATTATGTCCGAATGAAATGGTGACAGAAAAAGATTTAGAAGATGTGCTAAACATTTTCAATAGTTTTGGTCAATCAGAGATTGTAAGTGAAAAGTTAATGGATGTTGTAACATCTGTAAGTGGCTCTTCACCAGCATACGTATATATGATAATAGAAGCGATGGCAGATGCTGCTGTACTAGATGGCATGCCAAGAAATCAAGCATATAAATTCGCTGCTCAAGCTGTGTTAGGCTCTGCAAAAATGGTACTAGAAACAGGAATACATCCAGGTGAATTGAAAGATATGGTTTGTTCTCCCGGCGGAACAACGATAGAAGCTGTAGCAACTTTAGAGGAAAAAGGCTTACGAACAGCTATCATTTCAGCTATGCAACGTTGTACACAAAAGTCTGTCGAACTATCTGGTCAAACGAAAAAGTAAAACTATAAATTCACATGAATGTAATTAGAAATGCACTACATGATAAACGGCCAAACTCGAATTTACTTGAGTTTGGCCGTTTTAGTTGTTAATTATATTAAAATAATTTCATTTTCCCCTTCCCTACTACGCTTGTGTAATTTTATTAGAAACAAGTAATTTTTCAATGCAAATCGGTAACATATCTAATAGCGTTTCAAATGCGTAATTTACATCTAGACGTTCTGTCCATTGATGTGCATCTTTCCCTACCGGTCCCATATTTAAAACTGGAACGTCAAATTCTTCTAGTTCCTGAAGTGGAATTGAGTAACCTTTATCCCATAATGGCATATTATCTACAAGTGAACTCATTGAATGTAATGGATTTTGTAAGCCCACATAGCTTAAATCTGAAATTCCTCCAAAATAGTTTTGGTTTTCAAATGTAATATTATGATTGAAGTGTGCATACCTTTCCATTTCTCCGACTACTTCTTTAATTAACTGGTTGTTGCGTGAACTTACAGCTGGATAATATGGCGGAGCGAAGAAAAGTACAATCATCGGCGCCTTTTCTTTACATAAAATAGCTAGTTTATCTACTAAATCAATCGTTACCGCACGATCATCTTTATCTTCTCTATTTTTAATAATGCTAGATTGAATATCATCTATTTTCTCTTGCCCGTGTTGTTCAATTGCATAAGCGATAAGCTCTTCATATGTTAATACATTTACTTTGAGGTTAGGTGGTATAAATGGATTATATTTAGAAAAACGATAAGCTTGCTTCTCATATGATTCTTCTATTTTTTCTGCTACTTTCGTTATTTTTTGACGCAGCAATGAAACGACATCTGTCATTGATTTTTCTAGTAAAAACAAATTAAATAATGTGACTGCGCGATGCGGAATTTGTACAGAATACTCCTCCTTTAAGTCCCTTTGAAGTAAGTTAGTTGGCGGAGGACTCGCTTCCCCTTCTACAATATCACAAAGGTCTGTATTCAACTCTAATT
The DNA here is from genome assembly GCF_027716265.1 of Bacillus cereus group sp. Bc031. Lineage (NCBI taxonomy): Bacteria > Bacillati > Bacillota > Bacilli > Caryophanales > Bacillaceae > Bacillus > Bacillus cereus group sp. Bc031. The sequence continues at coordinate 47,709 of NZ_JAQFUL010000020.1, read as the reverse complement.
CTGCTGTTATTAATGAAGCCATATAACTCCCATTTAAACCTGCAAAAGGTTCACCTACATGTGTCTCTTTTCCGTAGCAAAGAAAACCAGGTAACACTTTACCAATAGAACCAGTGTAAATATATTTCTTTTGGTCACCAGGATGCCTTGAAAACATAGGCTCTGAATTTAGTACTGTTTTATAATCTAAATCATGTTCTCTTGCTAAATCTAATAATCTTGGGACAGCAGCTCTCATCCCTACAGAGTTTACTTCTTCATCTGGTACAGCCAATAAAAGAACATTCCCATCAAACCTTCCTTCGCAAGCTTGCTCAATCATTGCCATTTGTAACGTGAGGCCGCATTTCATATCCATTGTTCCTCTACCAAACAGCCAATCTCCATGTTCTATATCTTCACGTACATGGTCTGGTAATTCATCTTTATGAGAATAAAACATAGACGTTAACTTTTTAGGATTGAATGCATCTTCTTTCCACACTCCATAATCTTGTACATCTACAACATCAAAATGACTTACTAAAATTACGGTATTTTTTGTACGATCGCTTTTCTTTACTAGTGCTGTAACAAAATATCTTCCGTCCCCTGTCGGATTTTTTTGCAAATGGTGCGGATTTTCTTTGAAGTACTGTAAATCAGATAATTGTTCCACAACGAAGTCTGGCAATATCACTTCAGCTTCTGTACCTGTAATACTAGGAATTTCAACAAGACCGCTTAATAATTGAATCAATTGTTCTTTTGATTGCCACTTTGACATATAAATCCCCCTATTTTTCCGCATTATGAAAATGAATTCCAGTATATGAATAAAAAATGACGACAGTTATCAAAATTATAGTTCTGATGTACTGCCGATTTTTATTGATATTTCATGTGCTGCTTGTTTTACCTTACCAATAAGAAAAGATAGTCGATCATCATTAATGCGATGACTAATTAACCCAACACTTAATGCTCCTACTACTTTATGATTAAATCCGATAATAGGTGCAGCTACTGAAGCTGTCCCTTCTGTTTTTTCTCCATAACTGACAGCATATCCTTCGTTTCTTATTTGCTTTATTTGATCAAGAAGAATTTGCTTTTGTTCTGGTAAAGCAGAAAGTAGTTGCTCAACAATATATTCCATTTCATTCTGTTTCATATTGGCAAGCATCGTTTTATTTGCAGCACCAATTGAAAGAGGAATCTGTTCCCCTAAGTTATCAATAACTCGAATTTTTAAAGGGCTATCCATTCTTTCAATAATAATAGAATGTGTTCCATTTGGAATGTTCAAATAAACACTTTCTTCCACTTCATAGGCCAATCGTTTCATTACTTCTCTTGCGACTGATCTGTAGTCTACCTTCTCCAATTGTCGTAATCCTATTTCCATCCACATTGGTCCAATTTTGTACTGTTTCGTCTCTGAAATTTGTGTAACTAGCCCATGCTCGATTAGAGAGTTAAGTAATCTATGTACTGTACTAACTGGGAGATGTGTTCTGTCCGCTATATCAGAAATGGCCCAATACTCTTTTTCATTAGTAGAATTTAATAACTTTATAATACTTATCGCTCGATCAATGGACTGTACCATAACTCACCTCTACTTCACTTGTAATATGTTAGCACGCTCAATTACCTATCAATTTAACAAACATTCGAAATGAAATCAATCTATTTATTCAATTTTCTAAAAATAAAAATATGTTGCGAACAATAATTTGAAAGCGCAAACAAAAAAATATTGACTTTTCTTTTTAATTATCTGAAAATTATAACAAGATTTCACATCACGGAATATATTCCACAATACGGAAAAACATCAAAATTTATGCTATCAACTACGAAAGTGAGGAAAACAATGGCGCAAGTAAATAATACAAACAATGAATTAAAACGTACGATGAAAAGTAGACACTTATTCATGATTGCACTCGGTGGCGTGATTGGAATGGGATTATTTAACGGATCTGGTTTTATTATAAGTCAGCTGGACCTGGTGGATCCATACTTGCCTTTATGGCCGGTGGATTATTAATGTATTTCGTTATGCTATGTCTTGGTGAACTCGCTGTAGCCATGCCTGTTTCGGGGTCTTTCCAGGAATATGCCACTAAGTTTATCAATCCTGCAACTGGCTTTACAATCGGATGGTTGTATTGGTTAAGCTGGGCGAATACGACCGGCCTTGAATTTACAACTGCTGGCATTACAATGCAGCGCTGGTTTCCTGATATTCCTGTTTGGGTTTGGTGTTTAATATTTGGAGTTACAATCTTCACGATTAACGCACTATCTGCTCGTAGTTATGCAGAAACAGAATTTTGGTTTTCAAGTATAAAAGTATCTGCCATTATCGCTTTTATTATTCTTGGTGGCGCCGCTATGTTCGGTTTTATTGATTTAAAAGGCGACGAACCAGCTCCGCTATTATCAAATTTCGTGAATCATGGTGGTTTATTTCCAAATGGACTTGCAGCTATTCTATTAACAATGGTTACAGTCAATTATTCCTTCCAAGGTACAGAACTTGTTGGAATCGCTGCAGGTGAAAGTGAAGATCCAGCAAAAACTTTACCTCGTTCTATTAGAAATATTATATGGCGTACGATGTTTTTCTTCGTCTTAGCAATCTTTGTTCTTGTTGCTTTAATTCCTTGGGAAGAAGCAGGATTAACAAAAAGCCCGTTCGTTGCCGTTTTTGATAATATCGGTATTCCCTATGCGGCTGATATTATGAACTTTGTTATTCTTACTGCTGTTCTTTCTGTCGCAAACTCAGGACTATACGCGGCAACTCGTATGCTTTGGTCATTATCCAAAAATGAAATGGCTCCAGCCTTTTTAAAGAAATTATCATCACGAGGAATACCTTTAAACGCTTTAATTATGACAATTGCTATTTCTGCTTTTTCTCTTTTAACAAGCGTTGTAGCTGCTGAAACGGTTTACTTATGGCTCATTTCCATTTCTGGAGTTATAACAATCATTGTTTGGATGTCAATTTGTGTCTCTCAATTCTTTTTCCGTAAACATTATGTAGCAGACGGCGGAAAATTAGAAGACTTAAAGTTCAAAACGCCACTTTATCCACTTGTACCAATACTTGGTTTTGGATTGTATGGCATTATATTAATCAGTCTAATCTTTATCCCAGAACAACGTCTAGGAATCTATTGCACTGTACCATTTATCATCTTTTGCTACACGTACTATCACTTTAAAGTTAAGAAAAGACTTGCTACTAACACTCGTAGTGAAAGTAAAATTAGCGAGACTATGTAATACTATACTTATATATAAAAGACCGCACATAGCTTTTACCTTATGTGCGGTCTTTTATCATTCTAATTCGCTTTAAAATTATATAACGGCTTAATAATATGCTTTATATCTATTGTCTCTTTCGTATTTTCGATAATTTCATTCATTGGCTTGTATACCATTGGTGCCTCATCAATTGTGCTCTCTGCTACCGATGTAGTCCAAACTTCTGTCATCGTATTTTGGAAGTCCTCTAGACTCAATAATTCTTTAGCCTTCTTACGACTCATGATACGTCCTGCCCCATGCGGACCAGAAAAATTCCAGTCTGGATTACCTTTACCAAATGCAATAATTGAACCATCTCTCATGTTAATTGGAATAATGACTCGTTCATCTTTCTGAGCTGAAATAGCACCTTTTCGTAGAATCATATTTTCTATGTCTATATAGTTATGTATTGTAGTAAATTGATCGGTTACTTTCCAGTCCATTTTCGTAACAATTTCATCAATCATTGCTTTACGATTTAACTCAGCATACTTTTGAGCAATATTCATGTCATTCATATAATCTTTGAATCCCTGTCCTTCTAAATAAGCTAATTCTTTTCGAATATTAGGCTTCTTTATTCCACGTAAAGTTTCTTGTATTTCTTTTTCTCTCCCCTCTTTCATTAATCTCTTAATAATCTCATCTTTCATTGATGTAACATCAATGAGTTGTTCATATGCGAAGTTTTGGTAATACTCTGCTATTTGTTTACCTAAATTACGAGAACCACTATGAATGACAATATATACATTCCCTTTATCGTCCTCATTCAATTCGACAAAATGATTTCCTCCCCCAAGTGTACCAATACTTTTTTGAGCGCGTTGTAATGTAAATGGAGCTCTCACACCATCAAAATCAATCATTTTTGAGAATCGATGTTCTTTATCTCGGATACGAAAACCACTTGGAACGAATTTACGAATTGTTTCATCTAAACAATCGAAATTAATTTCTTCTTTTTTCTTATCAATTACAACAACCTCCATACCACAACCAATGTCTACCCCTACAAGATTAGGAACAATTTTATCTTGTATTGTCATTGTTGTCCCAATCGTACACCCTGCTCCCGCATGTGTATCTGGCATAATACGAATTTGACTATCCTTTACAAATTCTTGGTTACAAAGATCAATAATCTGCCCTGTCGCAGTCTCATCAACGTTATTCGTAAATACTTTCGCTTCATTGTATTTTCCTTGTAATTTCAACATCTTTCATTTCCCCTTCCTTTTGAAAGAATTATTTTATTACGTTGTTTCTATTCTCATCATTACTCTCATCCACCTTCTGCTTTCCATTATATATGTATGATATCCTTCACAATAATAAAAAAAATGATGTTTTATCTTGTTTACATAATATTATTATCATATCCTTGAATTTATACCTACATATGAGTATTCCACGTCCTCAATATCCGTTATATATAACAAAAACTCCCCTTAAATCGAAAATGATTAAGGGGAGTTTTATAGCCGATGAAATTATAATTCCGATTTCACCCGGACAGAAACATTATTTTTAATTATATTTTTGACTTCTTTAAAGCTAACAAAATTGTTACTTTTCTCATCCCAAAGACGGAAACGTAGTGATTGTAAGCTTGTAGCAAGTGTAATTGTTGGTACATTTTTTAACAGAAGCGTATTATTGTGTGCCTCTTCTAGCTTATAATTAGGTACTCTTGGACTTAAATGGTGAACATGATGAAATCCAATATTACCAGTTAAGAATTGCAAGATTTTTGGAAGTTTATAAAATGAACTTCCTTCTACTGCCGCTTTTACATATTCCCAATCTTTATCCTCTTCAAAATAAGAATCCTCAAAAGTGTGCTGTACGTAAAACAGCCAAATCCCTACTGAACCTGCAATTAAGAATATCGTACCATGTACTAATAGAAACGATTGCCATCCTATTGCCCAGCAAAGTATAGCTACTACAGCAACGATAATAATATTCGTCAAATACGTATTCATACGTTCTTTCTGTCTTGCACCTTTTCGGTTAAATCTATTTTTAAGCAAGAAAACATAAATCGGACCTAATCCAAACATAACGAATGGATTGCGATATAAACGATATGCTAAACGAAGTCTAAATGGTGCAGCTACATATTCATCGACTGTAAGCGTCCAAATATCTCCTGTACCTCGCTTATCTAAATTACCACTTGTAGCGTGATGAATCGCATGCTCATGCCCCCATTGATCAAATGGGAATAACGTTAACACACCCATACATGTACCTACTATTCTATTTGCACGTCGACTTTTAAAGAATGAATAATGGGTACAATCATGAAAAATTATGAAAATTCGCGTCATAAAACCAGCAGCTAACAAAGATGGAACTAATGCTAACAGATAAGAAACAGACAAACTTTTATAAGCGAGATACCATAAAACAACAAATGGCACGACTGTGTTAATAAGTTGCCACACACTTTTTTTAATTGTTGATTTTTCATATGGAGCAACTTGTTTTTTTAAATTTTTAGTATTTTCTAATGTCATTTTACTAATTCCTTTCCTTTTTGTTGCTAATTCATATTATAGCATACTATTAGTATCAGGTGTTAAAAGTAGATGTAATAAATATTATTATATACTATAAAATTCTCTTTTTTCTTACTCAATACTTACAAATTACTTACGCTCAAAATAGCGCTATAATTGAACAGATTGAGCATTTTATTTATCAAATACATTTCCAATCTTTACAATTAAAACCGAGAACTTTTTACAAGCAGAAAAGAGCTGCCATAAGTCAGTTTCACCGGCTTATGGCAGCTCCTCTTCATTTCATTTCATTTCATTTTATTTTATCGATGGATCCAAACTGCACCTGCAGACTTGTCTTCAGCTTGACCTACTACTTCAAACTTCAATCCTAGTTTAGGTAACTTACGTCCCGCATCTGGAATAACGCTGTTGATGTATTGCTTAGAATCATCAAATTTTGCAACTCCTGGTAATCCTTTATAGTCAAAGATACCGCGAGTTGGTGAATTTACTTTCCATGCTGGCGTTTGATCAAATGAGAATGCCGCATCGGCAATTTGATAACGTGTACTGCTCTTCACAGTAGGTTGTCCGTTTAATGTTCCTACGATTGCCTCTGGATGAGAATCTACTACTCCAAGGAACCCTTCACCTGGATGAACGCCTACCCAGTTATCTGTAAAGCTTTGATCCGCATACCATACAACCATTCCTGTATTAAATACTGGACCACGTGCATATTGTAATGCAGTATCAGACCCAGCGTAATTACGCCACTCGATATAGTAGTTATGTTTCTTCTGTTCAAATCCGTTAGACACAGTAAATCCTTTTAATGTCATTGCTGGCTGGCCTTCTGCGTCATCAGAGAAAACAACTTTTCCATCTACAGTTAATGCTGCATTGTCTAACGCAAATCCTTTATATGCTACTGCAATATCTGTTACATACTCAAATTGCAGTTTTACTTTCTTTCCTTTGAATTGATTTAAATCATATGATTTATCAATCCACTTACCATCCGTTGTATCTATACCGCCTTTTACATCTTTTTCGCCCATTCGATCAATGCGTGTCTTCGTTCCATCTTCTGCAATCGCATATACGTCAAGGAAATCATACTTCGCTTCCAGTTCGTAAAATGCCTTATAATCGAACTTGGCATCCGTTGCAGTCGTTAAGTCAAATACTGGTGTCTCAAGTGTTGTATGAATGTCATTTCCTTTCGTACTGTAATAAAACTTCTTACCAAATGCTGACTCAATATTTTTTATATCTTTGTCTGGCAAGTTAACACGAATGATTCCTGGTCGTTTTGATTTTGTCACACTTTGATCTAAATACGTTGCAGTACCGATTCCCGTGCGAAGTTTATCATAATCTACCTCAACAATATTCGCCCAGTTCCCCTTCATATTTTTTTGGAAAAACTCTTTATTTTGCGGTGAGAAACTTGTTGGCTCTGTACCTGCAATTTTTCCAGCCCAGCTACCGCCGCTCATTAGGGACCATGATTCAACTGGTTCACCTTGTCCTGAATACTTTGTATCATATTCATCTGGCAACCCTAAATCATGACCATACTCATGTGCAAACACACCAACCGCTCCGTCTTCAGGCTCGATTGTATAATCGTATGCTGCCATCTTTCCGCCCCAGTTCGAAACAGAAGATTTTGTCCCATCAATCGCATATGGCTTCGATCCTAGTTTTGAACGATGAGACCAAATCGCATCATCTTTCAATTTACCACCGCCAGCTTCTTGACCCACGCCTGCATGTACTACCATTAAATGATCAATGATTCCATCTGGCTCATTTTTATTTCCATCACCATCTTGATCGTATTGATCAAATTGATCATAATCAGCTAAATTAATGCCTTTTGCTACTGCTGCTTTCAATGCTTCTTTCACAAAATCTTTTGGGCCTAAAGGACCTTTGTTGTCATGACCAGTTCCCGCATCAGCACCATAATCTGACGCTTTTCCTGGAACAGTAAGCCATTCTGTTACAGTTCCATCAACTGTGTAGCTTCCGCCAGATTGTTCTTCATAATATTGTTTAAATGTATTAATCTTCGATCCATCAAATAACGTAAATGGCTCATCACCAAATAACATTTTTTGATAATGTTCACGATTAAAGTCCTTAGAATACATATACCCCGGTTCTTGATCGATATTATTATGCTTAAAATCGCTAAATTCTACGAGTAATACAAGTACTTTATCTTTTCGAACAGCCCCATTGTACTCAGCTTGCTTCGCTGGTGTAGTCGGTACTTTTCCATTTAATTTTCCTGGGTTCAATCCTGGACCTTGCCCAGCTACTGATCCTACTTCGGGCTGCTGCGCTTGTTCATTTTCCTTCATTTTTGCATCTTTTACTTTTTTCATAAAATCTGAAGCTTCTTGCGTAAGATTATCTCCTGTCAAGATTTCTTTTCCAGGGTTTTCCCCTTTCTTTTTCTCAACATATTTTTCGACAGCCTTTGATGTCTCAGCTTGTGATGCAGATTGATCGATTACTCCCCGTTGCTTCAGCGCTTCTGCCAAGCGTTCCTCTGGTATTAAATGCTCATCAATTGGTAGAGATGGTGGCGTATCAGCATACGCTGCATGAATTCCAAAAGTAAACGTACTACTTAGCACTGCTGCTGTTGTTAATACCGCTAAAGGTTTTAATTTCTTTTTCTTTTTCAATGTATTTCCTCCCCAGTGTCTGCAAATTATCGATTTTTGCCGATAGCAATATAATATTCGTTATAATACGAATATTCAATTTTTTTAAAGTGCTAAAATGTTGAGAAATATTTTTTCTAGGATGAAAAACATAAAATAGGTAAATTTACAGGAAGTTCACTCTAGAATTTGTGGTTCTCTTTCCTCTTTTTTTCGAGTGAAATCTCATCTACACAAAAATGCCAATTCCTAAGTAGTAGCTAAGGAATTGGCATTTTTTTAACGAGAATGCTTTATGAATAAACGAATTGCTTCTTCTGGTACATAGAACTTACCATTGCTTTCTACAACAACACTTCCTAGTTCATAATCTTTATTCTTAATACGAATTATATTTTTGTTAACAAATAATTGAGCTGTTACATTATTATGTTTTACTATGAGTACAGGATTCGCTACATCAGTTTTATCTATTGTTACAGTTGCACCATTCTGCTTAAAGGCTAATTCACTCTCTACAAATAATTTGTTTGTTACTTCTTCTAAATTAAAGCCCATCGCTTTCGCTATTGTCTTTGCAACGTCCGTGTTTTGAATCAAACCAACTGGCTTTTGAGGGCCGTATGAATATAAAAATACATCCTCACCAGTATGACCTCCTGTTGTAAAGCCTATGTTCGCACGGTTAGCCAATAATGTAGTGAAAATTGGACCTACGTCTATTTTCTTTTTAACCACTTTTAACCTTTCTTTTTCATCATAAGTTAAATTGTCCAACCCGTATAATTTAGCTACCTCTTCTACATTGGATAGATCAGATTTCAAATTATTGATAGCCCCTTCAAGTGTCATTTTCGCTTTTTTCAATGGATCAATATATGCAGAGACCGGCGTAGTATTATAACCTTTTGTCGTATTCATATTGCCAATAGAAATACCGCTATTACCATGGTCCGCTACGGCGATTAGCATCGTATTACCATCTTTTTTTGCAAATCTTAATGCTTCTGCAACTGCATGATCAAATGCTAACACATCACTAATCATCCCAATTGGATCATTCACATGTGCTGCCCAGTCTGGCTTGCTTCCCTCCACAAATAAAAAGAATCCGTTTTTATCTTTTGATAACGTTTCAATTGCTTTTTCCGTCATTTGCGAAAGCGTTGGTTGCTTTGGATTTGTTGCTTCTCGGTCCATATCAAACGCTAAGGCATTATGTGAAAAAGAGCCCCAAATTTTATTAGATTTAGATTTCAATAATGCCTCTTTCGTTTCCACAAATTCGTATCCTTTGTTTTGAATTACTTCTATTAAATCTTCACCATCTTTTCGAATTCCACTACTTTTCACAGGGAGAAGTGCCGCTTTTCCCCCGCCTAATACGACATCTATATTTTGATACACTTGCTGCTCCGCGATCACTTCAAAATTTTTACGATTCACATGATGAGCGGAGAATCCAGCAGGAGTAGCATGCTGAATTTCAGCTGTGGCAACAATTCCAGTAGCGCGACCAGTACGTTTGGCACCTTCTAAAACATTGGCAACTGGCCGTAACTTGTCCTCTTCTTTTATTGGTTTTAAGCCAGGTGAACTCACAATAGTAGGTAATACCCCTACATATCCTGAATTCGATTTATTCCCCGTCGCTAATGCTGTAGCTGCTGGAGCTGAGTCTGTTATAGCTGATTCCGCCGAATATGTACGAACTCCTCCTGTTACAATTTCATCTAATGCAAGTGGTTTCCCTTTATACAAGCGAGCTAATGTGGTTGCTGAAGAACTTGTTCCGTCCATAACCATTATGATTACATTTTTCGGTTGGCGTTCTACTTTTTTCACTTTCGCTTCCACCGTATGATCATCCATCATACTTTCAGTACATAACATACTTAGTGTTATCGTTCCTACTAACAGTAACTTCTTCATCTTTAAACCCAATACAAACATGATTGCGCCTCCATTAGTTTCACATTCATTTACATACAAAATTCTGACTGCCTACATATGTTTTATTAGTTCCCAATTTTTCTAAAGCTAACAATAGTAACTTTCTCATTCATTACATGTCGGTATAGTTCATCTATCTTATAAAAAAGATTTCCCATCATTAACTTGTTTAACAACAAATCCCCAATTAAAATAAATAAAAATTTATTGTTAAACAATAAATTTCATGGTAAATTAATAAGATATTAAATAAATGAGGTGCTTTTTATGAAACAAGGATCAACACTTTTCTTAAAGACAGCTGTGATTCTAATGGGTATCCCTGTTCTTGCTATGTGCATTTTTTTAGTCCCTAAAATAGGGAATTTCGCTGCTGAATTATATCCCGAAATGGCATATATTAAATATCTTGTATTTATCAATTTATACGCGACAGCAATACCTTATTACTTCGCACTGTACCAAACATTTAAGCTTTTAAACTATATTGATAAAAACAACGCATTCTCAGAGTTGTCTGTTAAAGCTTTAAAAAATATTAAGTACAGCGCACTAGCCATTAGTGTATTATATGTATTAGGTATGCCACTTTTCTATCTTGTGGCAGAGAGAGATGACGCCCCTGGTATTATTATTATTGGAATGATTATAATTTTTGCTTCAATGGTAATCGCGGTCTTTGCTGCCGTACTCCAAAGACTATTAAAAGATGCGATAGATATAAAATCAGAAAATGATTTAACGGTCTGAGGTGAATAATATGGCAATTATTATTAATATTGATGTAATGTTAGCGAAAAGAAAAATGAGTGTAACAGAGCTTTCGGAGAAGGTTGGAATTACAATGGCTAACCTTTCGATCTTGAAAAATGGAAAAGCAAAAGCAGTCCGTTTTTCAACTTTAGAAGCAATATGTAAAGCATTAGAATGCCAACCAGGAGATATTTTAGAATATCGCCCTGAAGATACCGAATAAAAAGAGTCCTTCATACGAGAAGGACTCTTTTTATTGTACATTACGGCGCAAAGCTAATTTGACCAGTAAACAATAAGATAATTGCGATAATCCAAAATATAAAAAATGATGAGGACAGTATGAATGAAAGAATCGCAATCCCCTTCTTCTCTGTTTTTTTCGTCATTGTAATGATAGAAAATATGATACCTACAACTGTTAGGGCAACTGTAACATAATCTCCCACTATATTACCTGCATTCGCTATCCTTGTCGGTGTAATAAAAACGAACAGAAAACATAAAATGCCGATGAGTAAAGATATGTAGCTTATTATACTGTACTTCTTTTTAGGAACTATTTCAGTTTTCATACTAATCCCCCCTTCTATATAGCTATAAGTTCATATTAGCACAAATAACCATAATTTAGTTAAAACAAAAAAGAGATACAGCGGAAACTTCCACTGTATCTCTTTTTTATTTAATAACTAAACCCGCTATTTCTTCTTTATCATTATAAGTTATAATGAATGTCCGTTGTTCTTTACTATATTTTGCTACAAGAATAACAGTATATAAGCCATCTTTTTCTTCAATCGATTGTTTTTCAATTTTTTCAAATGTACCAGCTTTCTCTATTATAGGTGTAAGATCTTTCATCTTTTCTTCTGACAATGCAGCTTTCATTTTACTATCAAATTTTTCACGCACGTCTTTATACTTTGCCTCATTTAATAATGATACAATTTCTTCCGCCTTTGGAATAAACTTTTTTGACGTACTTTCATCTACTTTATTACCGGTACATGCTGCGAGCGCGAACGCCGCGATAGCACTTATAATAATAAGTAACATTCTTCTCATTTTAATACACCCTTTCTTTTTAAAATGAAACTATAACTAAAAGTGAGTAACGCAAAAATTGCTATTGAAACTTCTGACATAATAATCCCGCTTTTCCCTGGCACATATAGCGATATAATGCCAGCTAATGCATTTACAGTCCCATGGATGAGAATTGCATATACAACATAACGAAATTTCTTTTGGACAACAGCTTGCAATACAATGAAAGAAAGCCCAACATGCAATACCATCGCAAAGATGCGTTCAATACCACCGAGATAATAACTGTCACCATTTTGAATGACTGTTTGTGATAATAATAGGGATATTACTGGGATACCGACTATCAACACCGCCTCAATACCACCATGCCCTGCTCCAAATAAAAAACCAGACTGCCAATCTCGTTGCTTCATAAAATAACGCATTGCGATAAAACGAGCTATCTCTTCAAAAATTCCAGCTGATATACTAAGCAAAACTGCAAATAGTATAGGCTGCATAACAGAAAACATTTGAAAATCTGTGCTAGTTCCATTTAAATAATTTAGCATTGGTATGCGAATCAATATTTGTGATACAACAAAAGCCAATATACCTAACATATATGGAATATAGCGTTTCTTCCAAAAAGCATATAAAAGTGCTATAAGCGGTAAACCAAAGCTAATCATTGTTGTAAAAATAAGACCATTCATCTCGCTTCACCTCTTACTTGAAGTGTATAAAATTGAGTGAAGAAAGTATGTAGTTATTTCTTATTCGGTTTCCTTTTCATCATAGATGGTCATTTCATCTCATTTAATATAAATGTTTGTGTGAAATAAGGACTTACATAAGTTGTTTCTAACGTCGCATTATTTGTTTTATTTATGATTCGTTTTAACGAAAATAGCCCGTACCCTCTAGCACCTTCTTTACTTGAATGGTTTTTCTCATAAATTTTTTGTAAATCAATCGCTTCCCCCTTTGAACTATTACGCACGATAAAATATTGTCGTGAATCCATTTCAAAGAATGCGATTTGTAATATCTTTTCCTCACTACATACTGCTTCCTCAATTGCATTATCTACTAAAACTGAAATGATACGAATAAATGAAATAATCGTCATCGAAACACTTTCAATGTTCTCTGGTATATCAAGCATTACTTTTATTTGTTGCTGCTGAGCAGTGCTAACTTTTGCTCTTAATACACTTCTTACTTCAGGAATTTGTATGCGAGATAATTTTGCGATATCAAGTTCATGATCATTTATTGTTTTTAATGTGGGAGCAATAACATCGTAGTACACTTGCTCAATTTCTTTCACATTTTTTGTACGTATTCCTTCTTCTAACGATAGTAATACATTCATATAATCATGACGAAAACTAGCAAGCTCATCATGCATATCCTCTAATTTTTCCACATAATCTAATAACTCTTTATCTAAACGTTTTTCATGCTCTTCTCGTAACTTTTCTTTCGATAAATGTGAGCTTATTAGTACGATGATTAGTAATAATAAAAAAATAATAATCGCTGAATTATAACTTACTTCACTGTATTGTTGATTTATTTTTGCTAAAAACTCAGTTGACGGCTGAGTTAAAATTAATTCAATAATAAACCCGATCATTAATAATATATAAGTTACATAGTATAACGGACTACTTACTATATATTGAGCGATTTTTTGAATTCTTTTTCGCGCTACTAAAATACCGATAAAAGTAAGGATTGATACGATAAGATGAATAATACTACCTGTCCATAAATATAAATTGAATGGCGTTAACATAAAGATTTTCATCCCTAAATCTAATAGCAACATTTTCACTAACGTTATAATCACCATACTCACCAGTGCAAAATATACATTATGCTTAAATTTCAATTCATTTTGCATTAATCCTAAACTTATTAAAAATAACACAATCGTACTATTCAATTCTGGATATCTCGTTACTGTTACGACAATAGCAAGTAAAATAATGAATACCGTACTTAAAGCTATTAACATTCTAACTGACAATCTGTTGTATCGGATTAATTGTATATATAAAAACGTATGACACATACTAGTAAGCAGTATTGCAAATAAATCATAAATATACATTACATCTCACCCTTTAACATGTTACGTACTTTACTCACTAAACGCCGTGACACTGGAATGCGTTTCCCGCTTTTTAAAACTATCATTTTTTGTTTCGCATCGTAAGAAGACATTTGCTTCGTATTCACGATATATGACTGATGGCAACGAAATAAACGTTCATCTATTATTTCTATCTCCTTTAATGCTCCATAAAAATAAACGATTCGATCTAACGTCACTAATGCTAACCGGTGCGGTTCATCAGTCATAACATATTCAACTTCATGAAAAGGAACCCGCACAGTGGCATTACTATTTGCAACGATAAAGTCATCCGACGGAATAATATGCTTATTTCTTGCTTCATATTGAAGTAAACATTGTTCAAAAACTTTATATCTCTCCTCGTATGGCAACCCTTTATCAATAAAAGTTAAAGCTGATACCATGTATTGATATGAAATAGGTGCAAATTCAGAATGCGTCGTTACAAACACGATAATTCCTTGCGTATCATACTTTCGTATCTCTTGTGCTACTTGTAACCCTTTACGCTCTTCCCTTTTAATCTCTATATCTAAAAAATAGATTGGGACATACTTCGCCTTCGGAATATTAGTAATAATATTCTCACTTTTACTAGTCACCTCAATAAAATCAAAAGGCAACATATATTTCTCACAAATCTCTTCAACTAACCGCTTCATTTGCTGTGCTTGTATGACATCGTCTTCTAAAATGAAAATACTCATGTAATCACTCGCTTTATTGAAATCTTTTCATCTATAGATTTATCTATAAATATATAATTCAAATTATAATAATATTCTCCTTCTCATTAATTGAAATAATTAATCTGCTATTACATAGAGAAACCTCAACTTTTCAAACAAAAAGTTGAGGTTTTCTTCAAATCAATTTATAACTAAATCCGCCCAATCCTTCGGCAATTCCGTTTCTAAGTAATAATCCTCTGCTTTCCAATACCTATTCTCAAACTTTGAAAGGTTTTTCTGTGTTTTCTTACTCTCGCGTAGAAATCTTGTCTCTCTTGGACAATCCAAGTACACCATATAATGAAAGAAATCTCTCCATTCTTTTCGCTGTAGAAAAACACCTTCAATTACAATTACGCCTACTATGGGAATCTGTACTTTCTTCATTTCACATGAGTCTACCTCATCATTATAGAACGGTAATTTCAGTCTCGTTTCATTTTGTAACTTTTGAAAAAACTTTTGCCGAAGCCACTCAATATCCCATTGCAAATAATAATACTCATACCATTCTTCAAATCCGGTATCATAGCGTTTATTACGCTCCACTATATGATCATCAATATGAAAAATATGAAACGGAATGCTTTCCTGTTTCATATTTTCCTTTAAATTTGCAACAAATGTTGTTTTTCCTGAACGACTTAAACCATCTATACCTAAAATGAACCTATTTTCTTTATGCTTCTTCATAACATTTATCAATTCACTCGTACTCATTATTTCTTCCACTCTTCTTTTAATAAAGAATATAAAATCGTATCATGCGCAACTCCATTTTGAATCATATGTTTTCGAAGTAATCCTTCTTCTTGAAATCCTGCTTTACTTAATAATTTTTGAGAAGCTTTATTCTCTACATATACAACAGCAGCAATTCTTATAAGTTGCAACGTTTCAAACCCGTAAGCTAAAATCGCCTGTAACGCTTCCGAGGCGTATCCTTGTCCCCAATATGTATCGTCTAATTCATAACCAATTTCAGCTCGCTTATGATGATGGTTAATTAAATGAAAACCGCACGTTCCGATTAATTGGCCCGTCCCCTTTTTCTCTATTCCCCAGCGAAATACACTTCCCTCTTCATAACGATTTTTAAACGTTTGAATCGTTGTTTTCGCTTGCTCAATATTTTCGAAAGAATCCATTCCGAAATAACGTATTACAGATTCTTTTGAAAAATAATGGAACATCGTTTCTGCATCTAACAGTGTTAGTTCTCTTAATTGTAAACGTTCTGTTTCTAGTTTCGGAAATCCCATCTCTTTTTCTCCTTCTATTCTAATGAACTGCAAATTTCAATATAATTTCCATCTGGATCAGCAATATATGCAATGGTTTGCCCCCACGGCTTTACAATTGGTTCAACTAAAACCGTAATACCTTGTTCTCTAAGTTGCTCAATCGTTTCTTGTACATTTTTGACAACGAATCCTAATTCAAAATGAGAAGATTGTAACTCGCCTTCTGTAAGTGGTAATCCTGTTAATTCTTTCACATCTTGCCGCGTATTCATTGCTAATATTGTAGATCCCGTATTAAATTCAATATATGTACCGTGCTCTGATTTTATAGGTAACTGTAAAATATCTTTATAGAATTTTAAACATTCCTCAAACTTTTCTACATATAAAATGATGTACTTCATTTTCAAATTCATTTTACATCCCCCTTTATATCCATCCCTAAAATTTCGACAAAAGTCTCATAAAAACCTTGTTTCCTATAGTAACGAGCACAAAAAAATGAGGCCGATTTCTCGGCCTCCCAGCTTATTGGCATAAAACAGGAGATTTGGTTTGGACATAACCAGTTCGTACTCTTATTATATTTTATTTTTCTGAATTTTAAATACATTAAACACCTATTTATATTGAGAAAGTTTTTTCGCTTGCATAAAATTAATGAGTTTAAGAAATGCTACAAATGGAGGTGTATACATATGGAACCAATGCTATGTCCAAGTTGTAAAACGAACCGCACTCGCTTTAATATTCTTGAGCAACAAGTAAAACCAGTCAAATTAAATCCACAAACTGGTCAAGTAGAAGAAGAATATACAAATGAAACGATGAACGCTTTTCATATGGCCTATCAAGGACCTACTTACAGAGTCCAATGCGCTGTATGTGGGCTTGTTGAAAATCCTGAACAATTTATTAAACCTGCTCAAAATCAGTCTTTCTAATAAAAACATGATTATCCCTTGTAGAAATAGATTTTTCTATAAGGGATTTTTTCGTTTTATACTTTAATAAAAAACGTGTTTCTTCCTTATTATAAGTTACACCCCACATCTTTTTAGTCATCTTTTATTTTTTGATCCTCAATATGAATCTTTTTTCTTCATTTATTATTTTCAGGGTAAATTATTGCGGCTTTGATATTGTTAATTTTATGCCTTCATATAGATTTTTATTATATAAAAAAGAGTGAGCAAAAATACGATTATATAGAAACAAAAGAAGTTGATTCCCATATTTAATTACCTCTTTACAAAATCAACTTCTTTTCAACTCCACTTTTTATTATAATATTTCACTTTTTAATTTCTTGATTTTCCAAGAAAGTCTTATAAAGAAGTACATCCACATACCACCTGTAAGACCGGTCATAACTTTCGCCCACATTGGCACTCTTGATTCCATCGGGCTTAAAAACAGATTATACATTGATGGTAATAAACTTGCTGATATAATAACAAGGAATAACAATAATTCATTTAGTTTTTGTATCCTCGTCTCCTTTTCTGAGTAAATATCAGGCAATTCATTTACTTCTTCTACTTCTTTACAAAAATAATTCCATCTTGTGAAACTTGTTACGCGTTTCCAACCTGACATTTTGTATATTTCGAAATATTCTTGTTGTTGTTCTTTCGAATCTCTATAAACCAATCTAAAATCAGCTTTGTACATTACATCTTTTGGCTCCGTTTTCTGAAACGTATACATTAAATTATATTTTTGTAATGCCCAACCTTGCTGATGCATCTTTCGTAAAAAAGCTTCTTCTTTTTCTAAATTCCATGCCATAAAAAATTTGAATACCCTTTTTGTCTCCATCTTCCATTCACTCCCCTAATATACTATTCCCATTCCTTACAGATCTCTGCAACCTGTTATACTCTAGCTCTAACACTTCTTTACCAAGTGGCGTTAACTCATAGCACTTCTTTCTATCTGTTGAGGCAACTTCAATAATTAATTTCTCTTTTAATAACTTCGTCGTATTCCCGTATAAAGTTCCAGGACCGAGTTTTACTTCTCCATTTGTCATCTCTTCTACCATTTGCATAATTCCATAACCGTGCATTGGTTTCACTAGTGATAACAATATGTAATATGTCGCCTCAGTTAACGGAATATATTTTCTCGCTTTCGTATTCATTATAACCACCTCCGATACATCGCTTCATGATATATCGACTTGCGATACATCGTATACCGATATTGTATATTCACATTCCAAAATATGCAAGATTATAATTTAATAATTGAATATTTATTTCTTTGAATTGAAAAATCATATAAATTTTCTGAATAATTTGTTAAAATATAGAAATATCCGTTTATATTTTGAAAGGAATGATATATATGATAAATAAATTGAAGGAAAATATAGGATCAGTTTTTGTAGGTAAAGAAAATGTTATCGATCTATTAATTGTTTCCTTGCTTGCTGACGGTCATGTACTTCTTGAGGATGTACCTGGTACTGGGAAAACGTTACTTGCGAAAACACTTTCCAAAAGTATTGGTGGTAATTTTTCTCGCGTTCAATTTACACCGGATGTACTTCCGAGTGATGTGACAGGTATTGAATATTTCAATCCGAAAACGAGCGAATTCGAGTTAAGACTCGGACCAGTCGTGGCAAACATTCTACTGGCAGATGAAATTAACCGTGCAATGCCGAGAACACAGTCTAGTTTATTAGAAGCGATGGAAGAACGACAAGTGACGCTTGAAAAGCAGTCAACTCCTCTTCCAAAACCGTTCTTTGTTATTGCGACGCAAAATCCAATTGAATCACAAGGAACGTTCCCTCTTCCAGATGCACAGCTTGATCGCTTTTTAATGACAATTTCTATAGGTTATCCGAATTCTGAAGATGAACTACAAATGATGCGACATTTTCGTAACGATGCACCACTAGAAAGTGTCACATCTGTTATTACTTTAGATGATATTTTAGAGGCACAGAAACGAGTAAAAGAGATTTTCGTATCAGAACCGTTAGAACATTACATTATTAAACTTGCTCATGCTACAAGAAATCATGATTATATCGCTAACGGTGTAAGTCCGCGTGCCACACTTGCTTTAGTACGTGCAGTTCAAGCGCTAGCCTTTTTACGCGGGAGAGAATATTGCACACCAGAAGATATACAATTGTTAGTTCCTTCTGTTTGGAATCACCGTATCATCTTATCAATGGAAGGCGCATTACGTACGACAAAAAATGAAATGATGCAAAAGATTTTAAAAGAGGTTGACGTACCAGTGGAGATTGAGCAAACATGAATGGACAGCGCGTTGTAACTGTACCTTTATTTTTTCAACTTCATATTATTCAACTATCTGTTCCAGGCGCGATACTATTTACATTTTTTATGCCGCAACGAATCATTATGTTTTTCTTTTTCTTCTACTATTTATTTGCGATTTTCATTTATAAATATGTCGCATATATAGAGAAACAGTTTCAAGTGCTAAACGAGAAACAAACAACTCGTTTATTTCCTAATGAATCTGGACAGTTTTTTATTCATTTAAAAAATGGAGCAAACATACCACTCGTTAACGGTGTTTGTTATTTTCATTTAGACCCGTCCCTACTACCGAATAAAGATCAAGGAATTGAACAAATATCAAAAACACTATTCTCTTTCCCATTTTCACAACCTGCTCATTCAGCGCAAAAATGGGATTTATCATTAACTGCAACGAAGCGTGGCGTGTTTCAAATTGAACAGTTCGAATGTGTTTTGAAAGATCCTTTTCATTTATTATCTGTACATTTACCTGTATTTGATAAATTAAGAACTGAAATTATTGTGTATCCATCACCTAAAGAAGTAGCAGATTTGCAAGAACTTCAGCAACTTTTAAATGGATCTTATCGAACGAATTTTTCTTTTTACAATGATGAAACATCTATTATCGGTGTGAAACGGTACGAACGTGAGTCTTTCCGTTCCATTCATTGGAAAGCATCTGCCAAAATGCAGGAATTACAAGCAAAGCAATATGAGCCTGTTAAAAATTATAGTTGGACAATTTGTCTTTCATTAGCTGCTGATCGCGGGTTTGGTTGGAAAGATAATATAGAAGACCTTATTTCATTTGCAACATACATTTGTCAATATGCTACGAAGCATCAAATACCGTTTGAATTATTTATTAGTGTATTAGCTGAAGGTGGCCCTCTGCACTTACCATTAAATGAAGGACAAACACATTACGCAAAAGCTTTAGAGGAATTGGCACGTATTTCAGACGATAGCACACTAATTCCGAAACAAGGATTTCTCCATTATACAAATAGAAAAGGAGAACGATCGTCTACAATGATTTACATTGGCTTGCAGAAGAATGACCTCTCCCTTCTATCGCAACCTACGTTTCTCATAAATAACGAAGGGATGGTGGAAAAGCTTGAAAACTTGGCTCTATCACGTTAATGACTTTATTCTGCTGCTCCTCCTTTCGTTATTAACAGAAAGGGACGAACTTGTTGCTATTGCTATATTTTTAGCACTAAGCTATATTGGTGTATTTCTAATCCATACATTCACGAAGAAAAAAACAACAGGATTTGTCATACTGTTAATGACTCAAATAATCGGTTGTTCTATCTTTCTCCCGTTCTCTCTATTTGGCACAATTATGTTACCGCTTTTCTTCTTTATCGTACATGTAGTTGGACCAGGATACCCAGTTCAAAAATCGTTAGGTGGTATTGTTTGGTTTGGTGTTTCAGCTATATTTTATGCGCCTTTTCCACCACTCGGGAAACTATTACTATTAGTTATACACATTATGATTACATTTTGGTTAACTGGAGCAAATCGTAATCAACAGTTATTACGTTTCGCTTCTATTATTACGATTGGTGTAATGAGTATAGTACTTATTCAAGTGTTTCCTTTCATTCGGCTTGTTTTTTCATTTATCATAGAAGCAGTTGCATTAGGGTTCGGATACGCTATCAATCCATTATTTTCAGCAGCCGTGTTAAAAGAAACAGATGATTTTTGGTCGAATAAAGGAAATCTAAAAGACCCTACAATTAAGGATGATTTGGAGCCACGTTCTTTTGATCCAACTCTTATAAATAGCATTACCATATTAGTTTGTACACTCATTGCTATTTATGTCGTTTGGAAAATAATAAAAAAACGAAAACAATTCAGTTTACCAAATATACCTGTCTTTGAATCTACTATCATCACTGATAAAGAAGGAATGAGCCAAAAACGTTTGAAACGAAACAAACCGCCACATAACGAAATTCGAAAAGAGATTTTTAAGCTTGAAAGTAAGTTAACTCCCCCTTTAAATAGAAATCGAGGAGAAACTATTGAGGCATGGTTAGATAGAATAAATAGTGAAGAAGATGTAAATATTCAGAGTCATATTATTAGTAATGCTTATAATACAGTGCGTTATTCAAATGAGGAAAACATCGTACTTTTGCAGGAATTTAAGGATGAAATTCATAAGCTTTACATGTATCAGAAGGATTTAAAGAAAAGGAAAAAATAATACAACAAAAAGACTCCTATTTTCATAGGAGTCTTTTTATACTTCTACCTTACTTTTTAAATTGAGGCGTTTTTCCCTGCTTCAATCTCTAATGACTCTTCATGCCACCAAAGTGTTTCTTCAGGATCTTCTTTAGCAATTTGGTGTGCTTCTTTTTTCGATTCTACTGTAGGATATGAACCTTTTAGCGCACGTCCTGATGTTGTAACAAATAGTACACTAAATACAACTAATCCAATAATACTTACACCTGTTAAATAAAATGCCGGTGCAAGCGGGTTACCAGTTGAATGAACTAAGTATGAACATACAAGTGGTGTTGTACCACCAAATATCGATACAGAAATATTAAATGAGATCGAAAGTGCTCGATAACGTACATCAGTGAAAAAGAGTGATGGTAATAATGAAGGTAATGTTCCTTCATATACACTTAGGAAGAAACCTAATACGAAAATACCTGCAAATATAGCTGCAATATGCCCGTTACCTATTAGTAAAAAGGCTGGAATTGCAAATACAGTTAAACCAAGTAAACCAATTTGCACGACGCGTTTATTACCAATTTTATCACTTAATTTACCGAAATATAGTGCTAGTGGAATCATAAGTGCCATCGTAATAGAAATAATTAGTAAGCCTGTTGTTTCTTCGACTTTAAGTACTTGAGTTAGATAAGAAGGAATATACGAAAGAATCATATAATTTGTAATATTAAAGAAGGCGACAATTACTGTGCTTAATAAGAAGTCTTTTTTGTGATATTTCATAATATCCATAAATGAAAATTGTTCATTGTCTTCAGATTCCTCTTGTGCTTTTTCCATCTCTTCAAAGATGGGAGATTCATCTAAATGACGGCGTAAGTATAAACCGACCAAACCAATTGGTGCAGCTATTAAGAAAGGAATACGCCAGCCCCAGCTGAGCATTTGTTCATCTGTTAACAATAACGTCAAAATGGTAACAATTACCGATGCAGCAATGTAACCTGAGAGTGTTCCAATTTCAAGACCACTACCGAGTATACCACGCTTTTTATCTGGAGAAGATTCTGCGATATAAACCATTGCTCCTGAATATTCGCCGCCTGTAGAGAAGCCTTGAATCATTCGGGCAACTAAAAGTAGTATTGGTGCCCATACACCAATTTGTTCATAGGTTGGTAGTAATGCGATGAATAATGTAGAAAGTGCCATTAAAATAATAGTAGTACTTAACACGATTTTTCGGCCGTACTTATCTCCTATTCTACCAAAGAATACACCTCCGATTGGTCGAACGAGGAAGGCCGCTGCAAATGTACCGAATGTAAGTACAAGTTGCAATCCACTATTATCAACACCTGAGAAGAATAATTGACTTAAAATTACCGCTAAATACGCGTATAATCCAAAGTCAAACCACTCCATTGCGTTCCCAATACCAGTAGCAACGACTGCTTTCCTGGCTTGTTTAGGATTGACAATATTAACGTCTTGAGGTTCAAAATTTAAATCATTATTTTGTTGCATATAATAAAACAGCTCCTTATTTAATTTAACTTCTTTAAGCACACCTTCTCTTATTGAATAAAATTAATTCGAAGCACTTAAGGAAAATTAACGTCCCCTTATCTGTTATTATTGTTTCACATAATTAATTATTTGTCCAATGAGATGCTCTCTAGGTTAAGTAATTTACTATTTTAAAAAGCTGAAGAAGCCGCTAAAATAGCGGCTTCTTCAGCTTTTTATATTTTTTTATATTTTTTTAAATACTTGCTGTAGCAGCTATGTTATGAACACAAGAAATAAACTCATAAATGAATGCGTCAATTTCCTCTTTCGTAATAATATACGGCGGAAGTAATCGAATAATATTCCCTTGTGTTACATCGACCAACATTCCTTTATTCATTAACTCAATCTGTAATTTCTTCACATTTTCATTCGTGTCATTCACACTTATCCCAAACATCATCCCCGCATGACGCACTTCCTGAATATAATAAGAATTTTCTTTCTGAATGTCTTGCAGTTTGTCATTCAAATATAGTGACGTTTCATATGCTTCTTGCATTAAACCATCGTCAAGTAATGTATTTAATACAGTTAAACCTAAAGCCGTTCCTATTGATGAATGAGCAAATGTGGTGCCGTGATCTCCTGGCGCAAATACATCACATAACTTTTCACCTACAATAATTCCGCCAAGTGGTATCCCGCCTCCTGCTCCTTTACCAATTTGAATAATATGTGGTGTAATATTGAAATTTTGATAAGCAAATAGTTTTCCCGTTCTCCCCATACCACTTTGAACTTCATCAACGATAAGTAGTACATTATATTTCTCACATAAATTTTGAACACCATGTAAATATTCACCCGATAATGGATAAATTCCCCCGCTTCCTAATACAGGTTCTAACATAATTGCAATTGGATTTTCATGAATTATTGTCTCTTCTAATTGCTCTATATTCTCGCGCTCAACTTCATATACTGGGATCGATGTTTTCGGGAAATTTTGATATACACTTTCTTGTCTTGTAAAATGAAGTGCCCCCAACGTACGCCCGTGGAAACTATTCTTCAACACTACAATTCCTTCACGTTCTTCATGCATAATAGCTCTATATTTATCAATTAATTTCAACGTCGTTTCTGTCGCTTCCGTACCTGAGTTTGTAAAAAAGACCTTTCCGTTTTTTAAAGAGCAATCAACTAATTTCTTTGCATATTCAATCGCAACTGGATTTAAAAAATGAAACGGTAAATGCAACGACTTCGTAACTTGATCCATTGTTGTTTGTACGATTTTCGGGTGATTGTATCCTAATACATTTACTCCGACACCAGAAAATAAGTCTATATACTCTTTACCATCCACATCATACAGTTTACACCCTGCTCCTCTTTCTATCGCAAGCTTTGTACGACAGTACGTTGACATCATATACTCTTTATCTAATTGAAACCAATCCGACATGTTACATTCCTCCTAGTTATTTTCCCTGTTTTATTTATGTTCATTTTCTATAAAGTCATGTATAAATTCATTTTTAAGATTGAAATTTTAATAGTAATGTTCTTCCCGATATTCATTTTTCCATAATTTCTTCTATTTCAACAGGTCCACTACATACGCGTTTTTCTCATCTAGCGGTCTGTAACTAGTTTGAACTTAGCGTGTTATACATAATCAAGGCTATAAAATCATATTTAGTAACAATGGACGAAAAAGATTTGGAGGCTATATTGATGAATGAACACTATGATAAACAGAGGCAATCTTTACTAGGGAAAGACTTTAATGAAAATGGAGAACGTAATGAACAAGCAATCCTTCACTCTCAAACAGTTGGTTCACGTGGACCTGTTCTAGAGCAAGATAGTGTGCTTCACGAGGCGTTACAACAATTTATTCACGAAAAAATTTTAGAAAGACCTGTTCATGTAAAAGGATTTGGTGCGTTCGGTTATTTTCAAACAATCTATCCAATGCCCGAACATACTAAACTAAATTTCCTACAAAATGCTAATGAGAAAGTTCCCGTTATGGTGCGATTTTCATTAGCTGTTAGCACGAAAGGAACACCTGATACTTCTAGAAATGTACGCGGTTTTTCTACAAAATTTTATACTAAAGAAGGTATTTTCGATCTATTATGTAATCACATTCCTGTCTTTTCTGTACGCGATCCGATGCGTTTCCCTGAAACCATTCAAGCGTTGTCACCTTCACCTAAAAATAACTTATTAGACTCTAATAGATTTTGGAGCTTTGTCGCTAGAGCACCTGAATCCATACATTTCGTTGTCCGTTTGTACTCTGATAATGGTACGGCCAAAAGCCTTCGCCACATCCCAGGACATAGTGTAAATACATATGTTTGGAGAAATGCAGAAGGCAATCGAAAGTATGTAAAGTATCATTGGTACCCATTTGAAGGTGTACAATTCATTACTAGCGAGGAAGCAAATAAACTGGCTGCCGAAAACCCTGATTATAGCGGCAAAGATTTATATGATGCAATTGCAAACGGTAAACCAGTGGAATATGGTTTATATGTCCAGCTCATGGACCCGAAAGATGAAGCGCATCTTTCTTACGACCCTTTAGATGATACAAAAATATGGGATGAAAAAGCGTATCCTCTTATACCAGTCGGCAAAATGGTATTAAATAAAAACCCTGAAAATTATATGGAACAAGTAGAAAAAGTCGCTTTCTCCCCTTCTAATTTACTTGACGGTGCTGAATTATCAGATGATAAAATGTTGCAAGGGCGAGCTAACATTTATAGTGATTCTCAAAGAAGAAGAATTGGTCCCGAATTTCGGAAATTAACGATTAACCAACAGCAAAATTGGACACCTGCTAATCAAATAACGAGCGGTGACGGAAGATACATTGAAGGTGAACTTGAAAGAACTTCAATAACGAAACAAGATGACTTTACGCAGGCTGGTGAATTTTATGCGAAGTTAAAACCGATAGAAAAAGAACATCTTGCAGAAAACTTAGCTGGTGATTTGAAAGTTATATCTGATGATATTAGAAAGATAGTGTTAGAGTATTTTCATAACGTGTCAGCTGATTTGGTGAAGAGGATTGAAACCAAGATAGAAAAATAATAAGAAGTAAGAACGCATCGACTTTTTTCATAAAAAAGAGCCATTTATCTAACCTTTTTTAGTCAGCTAAATGGCTCTTTTTTATTTTTTCACCACATTATATCTTTTCAGAACTACACTTCCGAATTTATTAAATATCCGATCCATCAAGAAGCCCATCAATCCAAGAATAACAAGACCGACAAAAATCCAATCTGTTTTGAAATATAACCTTGCATTCCAAATCATATAACCAATTCCTTCATTAGCTGCAACCATTTCAGCTCCAACAATGGCCATAAATGAGGATCCCATTGCAAGCTTTGCCCCCGTATAAATATAAGGAAGTGCTGCTGGTATGATGACATGGAACATAATTTGCCATTCTGATGCTCCCATACTTCTCGCTGAGCGAATTTTATCTTCTTCAACAGCTTGCACACCGGTAATTGTGTTAATCGTCACAATAAAGAAAGTTGCATACATAATGAGAAAAATTTTAGATTGCTCTCCAATACCAAACCAAAGCATAAATAATGTTATAAAGGCAAGAGGTGGAATAAAGCGAATAAAATTGATAACTGGATCAAATAGCGCTCTTAACCATGGGATTCGGCCAATTAATAATCCTACCGGAATGGCTACAAGATTCCCTAAAATCCATCCAGCTATTACTCTTAAAAAACTAACTCCTATATATATAAATAAGGAACCATTTTGACTCAGTTCAATTGCTCCATACAAAACTGCTATCGGACTTGGCAAAAATTGCGGATCAGAAAAATTCGCTACAACACTCCATATCGTAAGGATAAGTATCCAAGCGATAATTCCACTTTGTAATAGCTTCTTTTGTAAACCAATCTTGAAATTATTTGTTTCATAAATAGTCTCTTTTCTTGCAATCTCATCTTTCAACACGCTCATATTTGGACCTCCTTTCAATCAAAGTGTGATTGAATCATTTGATAATAGTAATTAAATTCTTTATCTGTAAATGTTCTCGGATACGGTAGTGGAATATCGTAAATCTTTTCAATTTTTGAAGAAGGTCCTTTAGACATTACCCCTATTCTTTGCCCAAGTAATAGAGCTTCTTGAATATCATGAGTGACAAAAATAATCGTTTTGTTTGTTTCTTTCCAAATTCGAATTAACTCTATTTGCATTGTTCTTCTAGTCATTGCATCGAGTGCTCCAAATGGTTCATCCATTAATAAAAATTGCGAGTCATTGGCTAACACACGTGCTAATTGAACTCTTTGTTTCATTCCTCCAGAAAGTTCTCTTGGATATTTTCCTTCATGCCCATCTAGTCCAACAAGTTTTATATAGTGAGAGGATATATCATTTCGGGTCTGCTTTATCATTTTTTTCATTTTTAAACCAAATTCAATATTTTCTTTAATTGTTAGCCACGGAAAAAGCGCTGCGTCTGCTTGTTGAAATACGACGCCACGATTTCTATCAGGCTTAATTACCTCTTCATTATTGACTATTAGTTTCCCTGATGTCTTTTCAACAAATCCAGCAAGCATACTTAATAACGTAGATTTTCCACATCCGCTTGGGCCAAGTAATATAAAAAATTCACCATTCCCAATTGTTAAATTTACATCTTCTAAAACAAATTGTTCGTTATTAAATGATTTAGATAACCCAGAAATAGAAATGGCCACAGGAGATTTCAATACTTCTTTTTCACTTACTGTACTCACCATACTTCACTCCTATTCTATTTATAAGTAACAGATTCAGGGAAAGCTTTTTTAAGTGCTTCAAGATTAATTTTATCTTTCAATTCATATTTATCTTTCAGTTTCCCTTTCTCTTCTAACCATACTTTCATATCTTCTAAATGTTTTGCGTCCTCCTCTGTAAATCCAAGAACATAGTTTTGTCTTTCAATATCTTTTAACGCATCTTTCTCTGGTAGTTTCAATTGCTCAAAAGCAAGCTTAGCAGTTTCTTTTTTATTGTTATCTACATATTTAATACCTTCAGATAAAGCCTTAAGTGTGTTTTCAACAGCTTTTGGATTCTTCTCGACGAATGATCTTTTTGCTAGTAAATAGCTGTCAATTGTAACGCCTGCACTTTCTAAATCACCTAATTTTGTTACACCTTTTATATTTTTAAATTTATCCTTTAATGCACCAGAACTCCAAACAGCATCTATATCACCATTTTTCATTCCTACAATAGCTTCGTCTGGTGTACTATATGGAACGAAGGTAATATCCTTTTCATTAATATGTTTCGCTGCCAAATATTTCGCCCAAACATACTCCGTTACAGTCCCTTTAGGTACGCCTAACTTTTTACCTTTTAAATCATTTTCTGTTTTAATCCCCTCTCTAACTAGAAGCTCATTGTCTTTTGATGATTTTTCATTTCCTCGCGTAAGTGTTGAAATTACGACCATATCTCCTTTTCCTAACGAATTTAAAAGCGCATAATCAGCAGCAAGACCTGTATCAGCTTGTTCCGTTAATACCGCATTAACTGTATCAATTCCATAAGCAAAATTCGATAGTTGAGCTTTAATACTATTTTTCTCAAAATAGCCTTGTTTCTCGGCAGCTCTAAACTGAAAAGATCCGCCAGCAGCTGTATCTATAGCCATTTTCACCGCGGCCGTTTCTTTCCCATTACTTTTTGTCGTTCCCGCACTTTCTTTTGAAAAGTTTGAGCATCCTGCTACAGCTAAACTAGTAACCATTGATAAACTTAAAAATAAAGGCTTTAGTTTCACCATTTATCATTCCTCCATAACAATTTGTTCAAGCTTGAAGTAAGATTTATTTAACCGAAATATTACGTTAAATTATTACAAATAAAGAAATGGAAACATTTTGTCATATAACAAACCTATCAAGTTCATTTTAATAAGTGGGGGAAATGACTCTCCCCACACTTTAAATTACTAACGTTAATCTCGTATTTTATTTATTTCTTCCAATGTCGCTACACAGAAATCTCCCGTGCCGTAAGATATTGTTCCTTCGACTGTCACAACAGATTCCGTACCAGCTTCTGCAGCATTCGGGACTCTAAATGCTGCTATATCAAGAGGAGTAATTTCTTTCTCCTCTGGTTTTTCTAGTTGAGGTACCCACTCATACGGTACACGATACGCACGGTAAACCATATTGGAGTTTCTGTTATTTTTATAAGGTGAAATATATTCCCATACAAGCTCATGCTCACGAGTAACTTCAAAAATCCGACCATCTGCTCCTTCTGTAATCAATGTATTTCCGTTTGGTAGCCTTTGGGCAGAACTAATATATGGACTGTAAAATCGATACGAATCTAAAGGAGCTTGATATCCAGCTTCAGTTGGCGTATATTGCCACTCAATTTCTAAAGTTACTGGATTAATTTCTAGAATCCTCGAGTGATCACGAACAGCATTTTCGGAACCGTATGGAGATGCAGGGTTTGGAAGACCGTATCCTGCCCAACCACCATTATCAAATACAAGTAAATTCCCTTCTCCAGGCAATCCTTTCGGAATGATATGTGCATGATGTTGTCCAATGATCCATCCTAAATGCTTAACATCTGGGCTAGAATAATCAGGACCGAGTTTCCAAACTATATTTCCTGTCTTCTTGTCAATAATGGCAATTATATTTGACTCCCTAGCATCCCAAATAATATTTTCAGGATGAAAACGTTCATCTCCTTGGTCATAAAACTTATTCGGACCAATTGTAGACATAGAATTTATATGCATCCAATCTCCATCCGAATTACCACCAAAGGATCTAATATTAGGATTACGGAATAGTACATTTTTAGCACTTTCATCAAATCCAAGTTCTTCAAAATGATCACTGACAGCCCACTCCCATATAATATTCCCTTCCCAATCTACCTCAATAATGACATCATCTAATAACGGCTTATCGGATATATTCGGATTATGTACATTTTTGTGTGCTAAAATTAACGTATTTCCACCATCTGTTTTCGGTTCTAATTCTGGTGCATAGTAACCCACGGGATTTCCCTCACGCTGATAATCATGATGAGCTCTAGCCATCCACTGCGGATCATGGCCTGGGTCTTCAATGTGTTCCAGACGGTTAAATCTCCAGACTATGTTTCCTTCCCAATCTACTTGAACTAAATCTACTTCATCTTGAAAACCGTACTCAGGATCTCTTTGTGCTGTATGACCAAAAACATATACGCCTGGTAATAACTTATTTGGAAATCCACGCAGTCCTTTCCATAAGTGTACTTCCTTTCCATTCATATCAATTAATAACGCACCATGATCTGCAGCTTGATAAATTGTATAACCACTCCAAGCTTTCCCGGGATTATATACTGTTGCCCCTGTTGGATAAATTGTTGGATGTCCCATTCTTTCCACTCCTATTCATATTATTAATAAGTCACCTTTTAACAGTTTGAATTTTCAGACCTAAATAACTAGAGTAATAGTATTCTTTGTTATTCCTCTGTATTCTCATTGCTTAGTTTCATAATTGTATCCGAAAGGTGTTCTAAATTATGGGCTAAGCGTTTAAAAACTTCGGTCTGCACTTGTAATTCTTCTGTTGAAAATCCATCGAATAAAACAGACATAAAACTTGTTCTTATTTTATTATTTCGCTTTATAAATTTCAGGCCATCTTCAGTAATATCAAGTAAAGTGATTCGTCTATCTTCCTGATGACGTTTCCGAATAGCCAAGCCTCTTTCTTCTAACTTATCGCATAATGCCGTAATCGCTCCTGATGTAAAATCCAGTTCTTCTGCTAAATCAGTTAGACGCTGCTCACCATCTCGAATAATTTTGTTTAATATTAAGATGCCCGGCAACATAATACCTTCAATCTTAATTTTGTCACGTTCCTTTACAAACTAACGGACCATTTTACGAAACAACCAATCTGTTTCTTCGATTAATGTTGGCATCGTTTTATTCATATCTCCTCCGCTCCTTGCTCTATGAATAATACAAAAAGGCACGAACACATTTCAAAATTATGAAATGTATACGTGCCTTTGGTTATCCAATCAGCTATTCAATTTGTTTTAGCATTAAAATAATGAGTGGTAAAATAAGTAATACCCACATATTAATCCATTAATTCCTATGCGTCAAGTATGTTTTAAAATATATTTTCCTAATTTATCTATTTGTTCTCGTTTAAGGTTATTTTTGAGGTTATTTATATGTAACCCTATTTATAACAATACATCTAAAATATAAAACTCCCCCACTTTACATAACTACTGTAGCGGAGGAGTTCTTTCTAATATTACTTTATCAAATTCACCGGCGAAGCAACTACCTTTCCACTTTTCACATCATATAGCCCTATAGGCGTTACCCGTATAAAAGGCAAGTGCGTCGCAGAAAAGAATAAAATTGTAAATGCTGGATCATCATGCGCGTAGCCACGCTCTTGTAGTAATTTCACCATCTGTTTCTCTTCCTGTATTAATTCACTCATTTTTAAATTAGACATAATTCCGAGCAATGGTAATGCGATTTCATGTAATACTTCATTCTTCTCAGCTATTACCATTCCCCCGCCAAGCTCTTTTACTCTATGAAAAGCTATAAGCATATCTTCTTTTCTTTTTCCGATAAGAATGATGTCACCTGTACCAGAATAAGAGCTAGCAAGCCCACCTAGTTCTTTCGCAAAACCTTTCACAACTGTATTCACTCGCCAACTGCCATCACGAGCAATCATCATAAGGAAACATTCATCATGATCTGTGGACAATTCATTACATTCTATGTTGATTTTACTAGTATATGGTTTTGTAATAACGTTATTTAATAAGTGTATACCCGTTTTATTAGAGAAAATCATATCCTCTTTTTCTATGGACCAATCTAATGATAATGGAGTTACTTTACATTTACTCCAGTCTATATGTAATGCTTCATGCGTATTTACACCGTCACGCTTCACCCATTTCCCCTTTGCAATAACGCTCGCTGGTACTGGGTTTTCTTTACTTTCTAAAATATTGATATTTGCAATTCTCCCTGTCCCAATCGAACCGTGTATATGCTCCATATTATAATAACGAGCAATATTATAACTTGCCATATGATATGCATCTATTACTGGAACACCTTGCTTTATAGCAGTAGTAATCATTACATTCGTCATTCCGTTTTCATAAAAGGACGGATGAGAACCATCTGTTGTGAAAAAGAATCTATCAAATTGCTTCACACCTAATTCCAGTAGTTCTTTTAATAAAACTTCTAAATCTGGTCGGATGGAAGAGTTTCGAAGAGAAACAGTGTAACCTTGCATAAGACGAGTTAACACTTCTTGCCCCGTCATTGCTTCATGATCACAGTCTGTACCTAACAGTTTTAATTTTACTAACGTTGCTTCAGATGCTCCTGGGAAATGTCCTTCTACTTTTTTCTGTAATCGCTTTGTTTCCTGCACCCAAGTTAGCATTTCATCATCGCCATGTAATAATTTTGGCCATGCTGTTAGCTCTCCTCCTTGAAGAACTGCTTCATGCTGTAGCCATTCTATTATTTCTTCACTATTAAATAAAGATTGCCCATTTTGCAATTCAGTTTGTCCATCAAAACGGCACCACCAATACATACTAGCTGGAAGCTTTTTAAATTTATCTAATAAATGAAATGATTCCTCACGCTTTAATGTGAAAAATAGAGTTAAATTATCATTAATAAAAGTTGTTGTCCCAAATTGCATCGCATGATTCGCTAACGTCTCTGGATTATATAATTGATATGGATGTGCATGCGGTTCTATGTAACTAGGAACGACATACTTTCCATCACAATCAATAACTTCACATTCATGTAGTTGCTCTGGTAGTTTTTCTCCTACATATATAATTCTGTCATCATAGATCCAAATATTTGCTTCCATCCATTCACGTATATAGGAATTTAAGTATGTTGCGTTCTTTAATAATTTATGAGGACTTCTTGTACCGTCTATTATTTCAACATGTTCTCGTAATTGCTCGTTACTCCATCTGAACTGATTTTGTCCCAATGTATTTCACTCCAATGCCATATTAGTTAAGACGAAAAATAATTAATTAACTAAACTATTTTCTATTTAAGTCCACTCAATATATATCACTATTATATTTAACAATCATAAAAATTACAATTTTCGGAATATAAATCGTTTTATTGTTCACTTCTTCCTCATTTGAACATGAACATTTCTGTGAAGTTGTTTTACTGGAACCTTTGAAAGAATAATGAATATTTTGTAAGGGCAAAAACGTATTTTTTAACAATGGATGTTCTTTTCAAGATAGAGATGGGATTCAAATAGGAGACAATTGTATAATCGGTATGAATGCTACAATTGCCACACTTAATCACGGGCTAACTTTAGAAACAAGAAACACGACATACGCCTCCCCTGTTACAATTGGTGAAAATGTATGGATCGGGTCTAGTGCAACCATACTTCCTGGTGTGACACTTGGAAACAATTCAGTTATTGCTGCAGGTGCAGTTGTTACAAAGGATGCACCTGCAAACATTGTCGTTGCAGGAGTGCCCACAAAAGTTGTGAAAGTAATTCATAGCAATTAAAAACATTCTAGATTTTTCAAATGCAAACAAGCTACTTTTATTGAAATTTGCTTTACTGCTTATATATTTATTTTATCGTTCTTGTTAAGAATTTTATTTCTCTTTGTGAGAAGAGAATGTGCCTATATATTTTTCTATACAGCAATAAAAAGACTTATAGAATGATTCTATAAGTCTTTTACTATAAGGAATTAACCTATACTTATCAATTAACAAATTCAAAAACCAAAAGGTTCGCTATGAATAAAGTTCTAAAAAATAACTATCGACTCTAATTATCAATCATTTCATAATAGTCTATCAATCCCTCTTACTGCCTCATAGCCAAAATATATTCCAAACATAATTAAAACAATTCCTGCTACTATAGAAATCCATTTCATTACTGTATGATTAATAAATCTTCTACCAAAATGAATAGATGTAGCCATAAATATATCCCAAAGCATAATCCCAGCAAAAATAGCTGCACTATACCATAAAGCTTGTTCTTTTCCAATAGTATTCATAGCACTAGTTAGAACTGATCCGTATATCCCTATCCAAAAAATAATATTTAATGGATTAGAAATTGCGATAGCAAACCCCGATAGAAAAGATTTTAAAGGATGTTCTTTTTCACCTGATGAAATATATTGAACTTGTTTAGTAGCTTCTTTCATGCTTTCATAGCCTAAATAAATCATCGTTACAAAACCAAAAATCCAAATGCAGAGCTGGGCAACTGGAGTTGTTAAATAAGTCGAAATACCAAAGTAAATTAAAAACATCATTACAACATCTGCTGACATTGCTCCAACTCCTACTAACCATGCACTCAAAAAACCATTTTTTATTCCTTTATTTATTTGAGCAACATTAATCGGACCGACTGGTGCAGACAATGAAATCCCTAATAATATATAACTGAATATCATGCTAATCATTTCTCTTCACCCCCGTAATAGGACATTTAAACCTTTCTCTAATTTTTCTATCTGTTTCATAATCTAATATTAGCTCATATGTATATTATTTATACGATATAGCCGCTTCTTCTAACAGTTCTACTACTTGTTTATACATATTTATCCTTCCTTTGATTTCATTACAAAATTTGAAAAGATAGCCTTTTCTATTGCTGTTCCCGCTCCCTATTCTTTTTCACAATATATTCAATTATAGTTTACGACACAATTAAATTTGAAATAAAATACAAATTTGTAATATAAATGGAATCAAAATATAAAACTTATATTAATCATTATTTTCATACTAGTCAATCATTTTTACACAAATCATAATTATCTATTTTTGTATACTTAATTCTATTTGTTATTAATTCATACGATAAAAGTACCTTATTATGTAAATTACGGAAATACATTTAAATATTTTTCAACAAAAATCAGAATTTGCTTATTATTAACTCCGAAATCTAAAACTACTTACCTTTGTATGTTGCAATATTTTAAAAATGTAAAAGTCACTATAAATAAGAAATATCAAATAAATATAATAGTTTTATAGTAAAATGAAAAAATTTAAATACATCATTACTTTTCTTGTAACAGCACATAAAAAAACCCGCATCATGGGAAGTAAATTGCTCATGATTCGGGATTTTTTAAGAGTATATTTTCATAACAATTAAATCACATACAAGTCCTTATATACCTCTATAGTAGAACTCTTTTCATCTATTATTTATTAAATTCAACTTGCATCATTTTATTAAACTGTGTAAGGATTTCAACCGGACCTAAAGAATTAGCATTGACAGCAAATGTATGCTTGCCTCCAATTACTCCACCAGCAAAAGTCATAAACCCAGGAATTGATCCTCCGTGACCCCATACTGAGACACCATTTGGAAGTTTAGTCTCATAAATTCCAAGGCCATATCCATCACCAACCCCTTTTCCTTCTATAGGAACTGTAGTAAGCATTTCTTTTAGCTCGCGTTCCTTCAGTAACTTACCACCAAGTAAAGATGAAAAGAACTTGTTTAAATCATCCGCATTAGAAATCATATCTCCAGCTGCATTAGCTAAACTCGGATTATAATACGTAATGTCTTTCAACTCGCCTGTTTCGTCCATTTTCACATATCCACGAGCATGATTCTTTCCTGGGATGACGGGTGAATTTCCTGGTAAAAACGTATTTGGCAAGTCCAGAGGTTCAATAATTCGCTTTTCAATTTCTTCCGCATAACTATTACCAGTTATTTTTTCAATTAGCATTCCCAATATTACATATCCTGTGTTTGAATACAACCAGTCTTTGCCCGGCGAGAAATCTGGAGGTAGAGAAAGACCTATTTTCACTATTTCTTCAGCTGTATACGTTTTTTTCGAATTCATTATGTCAGCATCTTTTGACTTTAAGTATTCAGCGATACCACTTGTATGATTCAAAAGTTGGCGTATCGTAATTTGATTGCCATCATACCCATTTCCTTGAACGAGACCCGGTAACCACTTCTCAATTGAATCGTCAAGTTGTACGCGATTTTCTCCAACTAATTGAAGAACCGTCGTGGCGGTAAAAGTTTTCGTCACACTACCAATTCGAAAGCGATAATCTGATTTCACCGGTTTCTTTGTGCTTAAATCTGCTACGCCAGCAGTATAACTACTAATTTTCCCTTTATTAGACGTCTTAGCTAATACCCCTGGCGCTCCAATTTGAATTGTTTCCTGCATGACCCTTTTCCAACCATTCCGATTCTTTTGATCATGTGCTTCTGACGAATTAGAAATATTTTGAGTAGACTCTGCTTTTACAGTAAAGCCAGATGTAAATAGAGTAGTACCCGCTAATAAAACTGTCAAACTCGCTAACTTCATTGAATTACGTTTTTTCATAAGGATTTCTCTCCCCTATTCATATCGTATTGATTCAAGCTATACTTTCATCCTATATGATAAAACTGTCTTTTTTCTTATCCATTCCTTACGAAATACTTACGTTTAAATTTAAATAAAGTAAACTGGGGAAGAGTTATGCATGCAAATAAAAAGAGAACATGTTTTCATTTTTTATGTAAACATGTTCTCATAAACATTTAAAATTCTATATCAACTTTTCATCCTATTCTTTACACAACTAATCTAAATTCATTTTTACCAGCCTGCACTAGCATTCATTCCATTTCCAATAATAGAAAGTAATAGTGGCCATAATACTGGTCCTAACGTAAGCAGTACATTTAGAAGTATAAGTATTCTATATCCACCGGTGAAATTATGATTTTTACGATTCACAAATACGAGACTGACTAATGAGATTATGGTCGTTAAAAATAACACTAACATTACCAGCCAATACCACACCATTAAACTGAGACTCCATGGTGTTAATAGCTCGTGTATGATGCAAAATGAGATTCCTAATACCGCAAAACTAAAGCTAGTCACCGCTGTTTTTATAAGCCATTTACTTATTTTTTTATCGTATGTATTTTTACAATATAAATCTATTAAAGTATACAAAGATAAATATGCCATGAATACGCCTACCCAAGACAATAACCAGTCTCCGTCCCCTTTGAATAATAAGAACAGCAACCAACACATACTTACTGCAGAAAAAACAAAGGAAATAAGTATGCTTTTTAATACCGATTTCATTACATTTTCACACCCTTAAAAAACTTAAAAATTAATTATAATTTACAAAAATTAAGTATAGGTTAACATGTAATGAAGTATAAGTAAATAAAGTTAATTTACAGTTAATTTCGTTTTCTTAGTTGAAGGCTGTTATATATATGAAAATGATTCATGATAATCAAACTTCTCTACAAAAAAGTAAAGGTGAATATTTACGTATCCACCTTCCCATCTCCCTCTACCCACTTCATTATTTTTTCCACATCTAACTCCGTATACGTCTTTTCACCATAACGAACAGACTCATATAGCGAAGTAATATTTCTCGTTCTACTAATTCTTTTTAACCACTGTTGCATCGTTTCATAGGATCTTCTCTGTTCATGAAATGGTAATGTTCTTTCCCATTCAACTAGCATTTTTCTTATCGTATTTGTCGGTAATGGCTGTTTTAACTGATGAATGACTTTCTTGTTATTTTCGGTTCTTACCGTATTTTCTTTTGTTACCGATTTTTTCTCCTGTTCTATTTCTGGTTTCGTTAACTTTTTCCTAACGGATTTATAAAGAAAATATATAATTCCCCCTGCAATCATTACATAAAAAACTATACTGATCCATGAATTTTCCTTTTCAAAACCTTTAAATTTTTTACCCGTTGTCGTTCTCTCACCATTATCTCCTACTTTTTTCTCTTCTATAGGTGTTCCGTAATCTTCAGTATCACCATAGTTTATAGTTTCCTTATAAACTTTTTCAGATTTCTTTTCAGTAAAAAAACGTTCTTTTACTATGCTTTGCACATGCACAACACCTTGTGATAACGTTATTGCACTAATCGCAAAGAAAAATATAATTAAAGCTCTTACACTCCACAACTTCACTTTCATATGCCGCGCTTTATTCACCATGACATAAGCCCCTTCTTATTCTTTCATTACAATCCATTTATTTGTTCTACTATATTTCTTTGGAGAAGTACCAAGGATTAAAGGAACCGCATCCAGTTCCTTTCGCCGAAATCCAGCTGTGTAAAAATAAGAAGAAGATACAGGCGTATCTTGATCCGATATTGAGGCAAGTATTTTTAATACATTTTGCAAATGTTTCCGATTATCCCCGTTTTTTATATGTAGTAAACCGTTATCTTTTACACTATTGATCCATACTTCAAATGAACAGTTTTGCATGAGCAATTGTTTACATATGCCTGCTGTTAATTCAATTAATTCTTCTATATCATTTCGCAATGAAACGCCACTTTTATTTTGCAAGTTGAGATAAATCGCGTATTTATCTGATTGCGTTCGCTCATACTTTTTCGCAGTTAACGTCCCTGTTTTCGCTGTTGCACTCCAGTGGATGGAACGAAAATCTTCATTTTCATAAGACTTCACTCCCATTACTTTCGTTTCATCATATAAGGGTGAAGACATCGCTTTTCGAAATCCTCGTGACCATTCTTGTAATTCAGGGGCTTGCATTTTTGGAACAGCTGGTAAAACTAAATAGGACGGCGTATCGACTTGTTTATATGTTATATGATTCGTTATAAATCCAAAAGGATCCGTAATAACAATTTCAACTTCTTCCCATTTCGCAATTCCTCTTTTTAACGCTACAGCTTGTAAATGAAATGAAGCTGACTCTCCTCCTTTTAAATTAAAATTCATATAATAATTTGAACCTGTATTCGTATTTTTGTTTATTTCATCATGATTCCAAATTAGCTTATTTTCACATTTAAATCGAAATACGATATTGAAAATAGGAAATATCGACTTATTTGAAATTTTCATTTTGCACATATTCGTTTCACCTATAAAAACGTTTGAATTCCCTTGTCTATATTCCCATTCAACACGAGATACTTTACGTATGTATACATGCATCGCACCTATTAAAATTACATACAAAAATACGAGAGATAAAAACAGTAGATTGCTTGAAAATACGCATAAAATAACGGCTACAACTGACATAACTCCCATTACGAAAGGCTCCGCTAATGGTGTATACACAAGCTGTTGATTCATCGTATATTCTCCACTGGTACATTAATCGTATGAAGAATTTCTTTCATGATTTGTTCTTTCGTCGTTTTCATCTCCCCTTCAATCGTTAACGTTAAACGATGAGCACAAACGGATGCAGCAAGCGTCTTAATATCATCTGGCGTACAGTAATCTCTTTCATTTAATATAGCCCTTGCTTGAATCGCTCTCATAAATGCCAACGTCCCCCGCGGACTTACACCAATTTCAATTAGCTCATGCTTACGCGTTGCCTCAATAATTTCAAGAAGATAATCTTGCACATCATTTCCTACTAACACTTCTCTTGCACGTTTTTGCATCATAATAATTTCTTCACTTGAAATAATAGAGTGTAACGTTTCTAACGGATCATTCATTTGAAATCGATTCATCATTTCCTTTTCAGCTTCTCTCGTAGGATATCCTTGGCGAATCGTAAGTAAAAATCGATCTAATTGAGCATCAGGTAACGGAAATGTGCCCGCTGATTCGAGTGGATTTTGCGTTGCAATTACTAAAAAAGGTTCTGGTAATGAATGCGTCTGTTTCGAAATCGTAACAGTACGTTCTTCCATCACTTCCAGTAATGAAGATTGCGTTCTCGGTACAGCACGATTTATTTCATCCACTAATACTATATTTGCAAAAATAGGACCTAACCTCGTTTTAAATTCCGATTCCTTTACATCAAAATATTCAAGGCCAATAACATCTCCAGGCAAAGTATCCGCTGTGAATTGAATTCTTTGAAATTTAGCGTCCACACTTTTAGCCAAACTTTTCGCTAATGTTGTTTTTCCTGTCCCCGGTACATCTTCTAATAAAATATGCCCTCTTGCTATAAGAGCTATAGCTGCCAGTTCTATCGATTCATCTTTTCCTATAATAACCTTCGAAATATTGTTAGTAATTTTCTTTAATGTACTCATATATCAACCTACCACCTTTTAATTTTCTGAAAATTAAGAATATAGACTTTCCAAATTATAACATACGAAACAAAGTTGAAACAGAGCAACAAGCAAACTTATATTTTTACTTTACTCCACGTAAAAAAAAAGCACCTATTGTCCTCTGTTGACAATGAAGTGCTTAACTCACGTAATTTTCATATTGGGCATTTGACACCTTATATAAATACATTATCTTTCCTCTCTGCACAAATGAATATAATGACCAAAATCAGGAAACACATCCCATTTATTTTCAAGATCATCATGATTCTCTCGTTCCTCAACTAACCCTCTATTCACATCCACCTTTTCCATTACTGTATAACCATTTTCTTGGAAATTGAAAATCATGCTAGTTTTTTCTTTTTCATTCGTATCATTATATTCCCAATACATAGCTGTTCTTAAGAAAATTCTATTATCATTTATAACTTCAAAATCATAATTTAAATACTTACGAACTAATTCATCATAAAACCCAACTGAAATCCAATTTTTTGTAACATTTATAAGATACTTAATCCTTTCACCTTCAGTTAACACGGCCGTATATGGTTCGTTATTTTGATGACACAAATATGCTTTACACTCATCAATCATATTCCAAGGTTTCTTTCTAATATCTGACCACTCGTCACAATAATAAATTTTCATAGTTAATTGTCCCTACCTTCTAAACCTCTTAAAAAGATGTATATTTTCTACTTTTTTCATCACATTCTAAAAATAAATACTGTAAGTCACCATTTATAGGCTTATCATGAACATTAATAGTCAATTAAAAATCCAAATATTTATCTTCAATACGCAGCCCTTCAGCTATTCTGAAAACTGTAGATACAGTATCCACTTCTATTTGTTTAAGTATTTATTTCATATAATATCGCTTTATTTTCATTAGAAAGCCCCGTATATAATCGCATCCTTCCAATAGGAATCATTCACTTCATTACTATTCGTACTTTTTATTACATCCTATTTTCATTTGATTGTTGCATTCACATAAAGTATTTTTTTATCAAAATAAAAAAATACTCAATACAAACTAATAATGTTTTGAGCATGTGAATTACTTATGTATAATAATTTACAGTATCTTATTACTTACTACTTTCAATTGTGGGTTTTACCATACACATTACTTGTTTTACTTTTAAAATCATCATACATTAAAAATGCCTCTCTTAATATTCCCTCTAACTCCATATAGTTTCGATATACTGGTGTTTTTATTCTTTCACTTGCATTCATCAATACCCTTGAATACACACTCCAAGGACTACCTAGCCTCACTTCATTATTATGATATACAACCCATACAAACTCTGTCATTCCATGTTCTAAAATTATATGAAACCATATCATATAATTTGGAGAATGATCTAGAACACCTACCTTAAAAAATTTCTCCTTCTTATCAAAAGTTGCTGCATATCCCAACCTTATAAATATTTCATTTACCTTTTCTATATCATAATCCTCAAGTCTATCATTCAAATCATTAAGATTTGAGCTAAAGTTTCCAGACAATTCCTTATATCTATCTACAAATTTAATTTTTTTCAAAGCTTCTTTAATTTCAGGTTTCATTTCAACATTCATTTTCTAATCCTCCATGAAACTTTTTCATTAGATTCATTTCTTTTCTAATTCACTCCAAATATCAACATCACATTCATTTAAAACCGCTTTAATTTCGTCCTTCTCAAATACTACTAAATAATTATATGGTAAGGCTAGCACTTGAATAATTGCGGGTTTCATTTTTAATAATTCATAGGCGTATATAAATTCCAATTCTCCTGATACTTCTTCATTGATAGGGCCTATATACCAACCCGAATCATCTTCATCACAACCACTAGATCTTTGTAAATAATACTCTTCTTGTTGCAACACATTTTTCGCTATCACAATCTTATCGTTAAATTTTATTAATTGCCCCTCTATATTTAATCGACGTAAGCAATGCGATTGTTCTAGTTGTACCCATAATGCAATTGTTAAATCTTCCGTCGTATCTTTCAAAGGGTTTTTAGTATAATCCTGGGTGATAATTTGATAATAATCTTCATACTTATATAAACTATAAACAGACCATCCAATTTGTATTGAAAATCTATCTACTAATTTATCTTCTACTTTAGATAATAAATTAAAAAGTGTTTTTACGTGAAAACTTAATGGTTCTTCTACTTTAGCTTTTATATTTTTATTACCTATATTTTTGATTATTGTTTTCAAATCAATATTCTCCACTTCTATTATAATAATTTTCAATTGAAATCAACAAAAGAGACCTCAAATGTGAAGTCTCTCTTGTTGATTATTTTCCATAAGTAACTCGCCATTTATTTGTTTATTTTAAGACAGATAACATGGTTCATTCAAATATATACCTTAAAGAAAAAATTTTTCCTGCCGTCATAAGCTAGTAGAATAGATTCAATTAATTCTTATTAATTGCGATAAACTCACTAGGAATCTCATCTGCTAACCAAACTTTTTCATTTCCTAAATAAAATTTAACGCCTTCTTCTCTAGCTTTTCCAGTATTAACTTCTAAAATAATAGGATGCTTATCTTTTCTTTTTCCCACTAATTCAGCAGTTATAATATCTTCAGAAAGATGGACATATTGTCTAGACATAGGTGATAGCCCATTTGATTCAATAGAATTTAAAAAGCGAGGAGATGTACCATGATAAAGAAATTCAGGTGGAACTCCTTCTTCCTTTACTATTTTCATGGGAATAGAATGTCCATACAAGGCACGAATTTTATTTTCTTTTAGCTCATGCCTTTTTTTCTCAGATTTCTCAATCATTATTTTTAAATCTTCTATCTTCACATCTCTCCATTCAATGGATTGGTGAAGTGCGTGTAAAAGTTGCTCAACAGACACCCAGCCATTCTCATCTAACTCCAATTCGTATTTCCACTGAGCATGACGTAAAGCATAAGATACTTCTTTACTTAAATTTGTATAGAATTTTTGTTTATTCAATTTCTTCACTCCGATTGTAATCAATCATTTCTTTCATAGCAACTTCGACCCACTCCCAAAAATCATCAAACTCTTTTCTTTGTTCAAAACCTTCAGAAGCAAAATCATGAATAAGTTGAACTTTACTTCCTTTGCCAATTTCAAAACACGCAATATCATCGTTGTCATCTCTTCTAGCAAAAGGAATTAAATTCCTTTTTGGATATCTTTCCTTTAAATCATGATACCTTCTAGTAGCCTGTTCAGATTCAATTAAATACCATACATCAAAATCAACTAAATTCAATTCCACGAATTTTTGGTAAGATTCAGGATATACATATATATCTTTATCAACATAATACTTTTCCATAGCTATAGCACTTCTTTCTAACTCAAATGAACCCATTGGATTATGAATTCTAAAACTAGTCTTTTGCTTTAGAATTCTTAAGTCTAGAGCTTCCCCCCAATTTTTAGGTACTCCCTTTTTAGTTATAAATCTATCAATCAGATTAGCTGGAAGCGGATCATTATAGTTTCTAATAGTTGCTTGAACTTCTATCCCAACCTCTCTAGCTGCAGCAATATTGTCTTCCTGCTCTTGTAAGTTCAATTGTTGTTCTTGCAAAGTAAATTGTTTCATCTTGGTTTGCCAGCTTGTACTTCTATAATCTCTTGAGTTCGTCTCATTGTTTCTTTAAAGAGTCGACATTGATTTCTATTAGATATCCTAAGTACACTCATGCTCTCATCTGCCTCTTATTCTTGCAACCAATTTCGTGCCACTGATGAACACCCTTTACAGGTGTTAAAAACATAGAAAAACCTTGAAAAGCATATATGCCAATCGAGGTCTCAGTTTATATACCACCTATTATTTATATATTCCACTTTCCCATACTTTTTTTCCGTCAGTTAAAAACACTGCACTTGGCGGATCATCATAGAGAGAAATTTCAACCAATGAACTTTTTTCTTGTATCAACCAATTATATACAATACCTTCGTTAGTAGAAGGTTGAGATAAAATATGATTTACTTGAAATGCTGTTGCATAATATTCTGCGTATGCGGGGTCATCATCATCTAATCCATTGTCTGTCTCATAAAATGTGTCTGTTTTGCCTATAATTCTCAATCCAC
The DNA here is from genome assembly GCF_027716265.1 of Bacillus cereus group sp. Bc031. Classification (NCBI taxonomy): domain Bacteria; kingdom Bacillati; phylum Bacillota; class Bacilli; order Caryophanales; family Bacillaceae; genus Bacillus; species Bacillus cereus group sp. Bc031. The sequence continues at coordinate 2,909 of NZ_JAQFUL010000020.1, read as the reverse complement.
TGTTCCACTCTAATATGATTTCTACACCTTCATGCTCTGTTAATGTTTTAAATAAAGAATCTGCTTCCATAGACATCCTCTTTCTTAATTTTATTCTGATGGTTTTGCTGGTACTATATGGGCACCATCTTTTCCATAATGTATCATTCCTCTATTAGTCTCTATATATTGTCCGGTCACAGTGTCATAGTATTTACCTATTGGTTTACCAAAGTCCACTCTTTCTTTATTTTTGGTAACAGTGGTTCCTTTTCCTGCAAACTTATCAAGCAATTCTTGTGCTATTTTATTATCGCCATAGAAAATGCTCTTATTTTTTCCATTTGCTAATTCTTGTTTATAGTTCGGTGTATCGGGAATATGCTTCTCTTGAGCTCCTGCTTTCACTTTTATTGGATAACCATTTACTTCACGGTATGGACCTTTAGGTACTGAATCTTTTCCATAAGAAGGTATTCGATTACTCGCACCCTTACCCCCACCAGAAGACTGGATTTTTTGAAGAGTATCCTTAGCATTTTGAATCGATTTATTCCAAACAAATCCACCATGCGCAAAAAGACTAGCCCCAGCAGCTGTTGCTGCTATATCTAATGGGATAACAATTGGTGATGCTAACCCGCCAGTTCCTACTTCTGCGACGATAGTTAAGAAATTAGATCCGCCTATGAGCGAAATACCTTCAAATATTTCTACAATGGACCCGGCTATTTAATAATATTGCCCTATTTTTTTTATGTTTTTTGACATTGAAAAACAAACTATATACCTGCAATTGAAGCCTATGTGCATATTCTGTTAGCTTTAATTCATAAAAATAATTTCTATAAATTTATAGCTTACTTTTCAATTAAAAAAGCACTTATTGCCTCAAATAGACAACCAAGTGCTTTAAGTTCATATGTTGTAAAATGTCATCTTACCTAAACTCGTACTTTTTTTCTATTCTATCATTGGACACAGTACCCAATGATGGGCCAACCATCATGAAGTACGTAATTTCAAACACTTATTTCTTTCCCTAAAACACTAACCTTTATTCTGCTTTTTAATCATTTCCATCCCATTCATAAATCTCTTAATAGAATCCTCATTCTTCAATAATTCACTTAAGTATAACAATACATCGAACTCTTCAGGGTCTTCATCATAATAAATCATTCCTGGATCAATAAAAGGCTCATAAACTATATTACAGATATTTTGTCCCCCTATTGTTACACTAAAACATCTTTTCAATTTTGAAACATAACTATTTGTACAAATTAGATCTTCTATAGATGTTTCAAATGATTTTCCATTATAGAAAAAAAATAGTTTGTTATCTTTAACATAAATACCAACTACCTGTCCATCTTCACTAAATCCTCCGACGCCTTGTCTAACCAACTTTACTTTATTTTTTTCAACTACTGAATATCCGCTAGGTTCTAATATAATATACGTTCCTGTCTTAGAGTAATTATTCATTATTATCATAAGTTATCCTGTCCCTCCTAATGCTCTAATCCTAATAGTGTGTTTATTACATCATCTTTTTGCATTGATTTTTGAATTATAATTTTCCATACTTGTTCATCTGATTCATAAATTCCTTTATCAATGTACGAATCTCTTATCTTATTAAACATACTCTCAGCTGTCGGTCCTATTGGATTACCATATTTTTTTATATTTCTTTCCTCTAAACCGGCTCTCTCCTCAGCAGTCATATTTTCCCTCGCTGCATTTTTTTGCTGGTTACGTGCTTCTACAACATGTTCAGCTATTTTTTCTTTAGAAAATCCTTCAGATATCATTTTTTCGATATCATTTTCTAATTGTTTAGATGCTTCAAGATAATCTTTTCTTACATTTTGCATTTCTTTTGTCCATTCAACATTTGTAAAGTCATATTCTGGTTTATTATATGCAGTACCCTCTTTTGGTAAATATCCATATGCTCCATTATCATCAGCATGTATCTGTTTAAGTACATCGGGCTTTACTTTTTCTAAAGGTATTCCCTCACCCGTTTTACCAACACCAGTTTTACCCGTACCCTTATTTAAAACCAAAAGCGATAATTGGGTTACCAATTATCGCTTACTAAGTCAAACCATTTGATGTACTATAAAGTAACAATTATTTTATTATCTATGATAGTTCTAAAATTGGTGTAATTTCTCATCATATTATTACCATATGCACTAACTGCTTCATTACCACACACCATACTTTCATAGTTATCTTTAAATTCTTTTTTTATTGACTCTTCCAAACTGTCATAGTATCTTTTGATAGCTTCCTCTGCCAATTCACACGACCCGTGCGTTAATATAAAATTAATATCTACCATATAACCCTTTTGAGGATAAAAACCCCTTTCAACAACCTCTTTTACAAAGTTGTTCAAATCATTCGTACACCTTTCTACAATTGGCATAAATACACTATTTAACCAATTAGTGAATTCGTTAACTGTCCGCTCCCACTCTTCCTCATTTGCTATGTTCCAATATAACTGACCGCTTGGTACATTGCACTGACGTGTATTAATATGAAATATTTTATCTTCAGATTTTAAAGGAAGAATTGCGCATTCACCATAAAATACTACGTTTTTATCAGATATATTATTCCAACTTGTATAAAAGAGTACCTTATAAATGAAATTTTTATCTTTTTTACTCATCCAATGACCAGACTTCGAATATTTCCAGCCATTATCTAAATACTTTTCAGATATTAGATTACATACGCATTCAAATGCTTTATTAGCTTTCACATTACCCCTCCAACAATTCCATGCAATTTCCAATTATTTTATATTTACATCATTTAATACAGTTTCAACTAATTCTCCATATGAAAAATCAACTTCATCAAAACATGTTTCAAAACAACTACTTATATTTATCTTTGCATAT
>NZ_JAQFUL010000019.1:0-72123 GCF_027716265.1 Bacillus cereus group sp. Bc031 | reverse complement strand
CCCCTCCACGTAATAGTGTAACATCCATGTGTATACATGGTCTTTTTCACACTGTCTACCTAAAGGGGATAATATCAGGTAGCAAAATTTAAGCTACCAAAAAGGCCTCATATTATTGTTTCATTTTATAGTTGAATTGTTGATGTATCCAATGTGAAAACAGAAAACAAATACTTAGTGAAAGAGTAACCGCTATACTAACCCAAATGCTCGTTAAAGGACCGATTAAGAAGTAAACTACATAACCGGTAAGAGCACCAATAATCGAGATGAGCGGTATAATGATGCTGATTTTTTGCTTGCTGAAAATAACGAATAATATTGTGATGATAAGAGATGTATAAAGAATACCAAAGAAAAAAATAATTTCTAAAATCGTATAGTTTGTAGTAATTGTAATGAAAAAAGCTAAAAATCCGATAGTGATAGAAATAAAATGAGTTGTATATAATTTGAAATTTATTTTTGTAGGTATCATCGGTATAAAATCTCGAATGAGTTTAGTAAATCCATGTATCCAAGAAATAAAACTAGAAGTTATTGCGCTTAACGAACCGATAACGAGCAGATAAAATAAAATGGTAAATTCTATTTTTTTTGGAAGCTGGACTAGAAGATCGTATAAATGATCTAAGCTCCCACTAAAGATAACTATCATAATTAGAGAAGCGAATGCCAAAGGGATAGTAATCCATATAAATCCTGATAGTAAAAAAGTTGGAATAATTTTTTTGGGATGAATACGGAAAGCTTTATCCCAAGATGCAGGGCTTATTAATACTCTTCCTGTTTCAATGAGAATACCGGCAGTAAGAAAATATATTCCATTTCTATTTTCATAAAATAGCAAGTACGGGTGATATAAGCGGATTCCATCGTATACATGGGTAATGCCATCTTGCACAAAAAAATAAATTGGAATAATGATCATAGTAGAAAACATTAATACAGTTTGCATAATAGCCATTTTAGTAAATAGCTTAGCGTTACTTAATATTACGAATATTGTACAAAGGGTAATGAAAAGGAAAGAACCCAATGTATATGGAATATGGAAAAAAACATTAAGTAAAATACTAGCAACTTTCGTTTGAATGAACATACTTTCTATACTTAATAGAACAAGGAAAGAGCATACAATTATATATCCTTTGCGAGAAAGTTTATAAGATAAGTAATCGTGAATGGATTCTCCTTCTGGGAATGTAGTACGTATTTTTTTTATTAAAATCCCCAATAAAATAAGAGTAAAAGGGCCAATCATCGCATAAAGAATACCAGCGATTAGCCCATAATTAATAATCGATTCAGGCAAAGCGAGCGTCGATATACTTGCGACCCATTTAGATAATAAAAGAACAGTACCAGTTCCAATGCCTAATTGTAAAGGTGTGAAAGCTGAGTTGTTTTTCTTCACAATTTATCCCTCGCCTCTATATTCTTTCGGACTCATTCCGGTCATCTTACGAAAAACAGTGCTGAAATAATGCTGACTATTAAAACCAGATCTTTCAGAGATTTGAGAGATACACCAATGTGGGTGTTCCATTAAATATTTCTGTGACATTTCAATCCGATATTGCATGATATATCCGGAAAATGAAACCCCTACTTCTTCATGGAATTTTCGGCTTAAATAAGTCGGATTTGTATGTACTTTAGTTGCGATGTCTGCTAAGTGTAGTTTGTCATGAAAAGTTTCATGGATGATGTCTAATGTATCTTGAATAATACGTGAGTAGGAAGGGGTATTAGCATCTCCTTTGTACTTTTGTAATATATCGATGAGTTCTTTCTCTATAATTGGCTTTGTTATGTAGTCAATAACGCCTAGATGAATAGATTGTTTTGCATAATCGAAATTTTGATATGCGGTTACAATAATGATATCGAGGTTAGAGTTATTATTTTTTAATTTCTCACCTAGTTGTAGGCCGGATATGCCCGGAAGGTGAATATCTAAAAGTGCCAAATGAATTGAGAATTTTTCATTTATACGTAAAGCTTCAGCCGCATCTAAAGCTAGATGTAATGTCCAATTAGGGAACTGACGGTGGATAAGAAATTCTAATTGTTCCAGTTCCAGTGGTTCGTCATCTACTAATAGCACATTCATTTTTGTATTACCTCCTCTGTGTTTTTTTCTGTGATGAAAGGCCATGTGATTTCTACTTTCGTGCCATTCTCTTTTGTAGAGAGGAAAGAGAATGTAGTTTGTTCTTGAAAGAATAACTGAAATCGTTGTTTTATATTTTCAAGTCCGTATCCGCTTTCTTCCGTATGGGAAGTAAATGGTTCGTTTTGAGTACCGTTGTCGGATACTAGAAGTGTAATTCGGTTATTTGTATTGTGTAGATGAATATTTAAAATAGCTTGACCAGCTTTTTTTTCAAGACCGTGTTTAAAAGAATTCTCAACTAACGTTTGAATAACGAAAGGTGGAATATAAGCATTCTGTAAATCTTCAGAAGAAGTAATATTTATTGAAAGTCTCGAGCGAAACCGCATTTTTTGAATCTCAATATAATAATTCGTATAAGCCAGTTCTTCAGAGATTGGAATTAACAAATCTGTTGTTTTATATTTTCCTTTCAAAAATAGAGAAAAGATCTCGAGTGATTTGACAACTTCATCTGTTCTCTGTAGACGAGCTAAGCTCAAAATTGTATTTAATGTATTGAATAAAAAATGAGGCTGAATTTGTTGCGTAAGTTGATGATATAAAGACTGTTGCAACTCTCGTTCCAGTGCTATTTTTTTCTTTTCACTTTCTAGTAAATCGATTCGTTTTTCAAAAATAAATAAACATAATAAAATAATAGCTCCAAAAATTGGAGCTAAGACAAGTATAGTTATTAATACAGCAAATGCTTCATAAGTTAACATACATACCTCAATCTTGTTTTTTATTATTATACTAAAGCGTTGTAAATGTTTCTATTATTCAGACTCGGATCAAATGATATGACAGGCTACTTTATGACCTTCGCTTATAGATTGAAAACTTGGTTGCTGCGTAGCGCATTTTTCAATGGCATACGGACAACGAGTATGAAAACGACAGCCTTTTGGCGGGTTTAGAGGAGAGGGGAGGTCTCCTTTAAGTTCAATGCGTTCTTTTTTCGTTCCTGCACTAATGGTAGGAATTGCTGAGAGAAGCGCTTTTGTGTAAGGGTGTTGCGGATTGTTAAAAAGAGAATGTTTGTCGGCAATCTCCACAATGGTACCAAGGTACATTACAATGATGCGATCTGATATGTGACGAACGACAGCTAAGTCGTGAGAGATGAATAAATATGTTAACCCGTATTGTTGTTGCAACTGCTTTAATAAATTTAAAACTTGTGCTTGCACTGAAACATCTAAGGCGGAGACAGCCTCGTCACAAATAATGAGTTTTGGATTAACAGCTAAGGCGCGTGCGATTCCGATTCTTTGCCGTTGACCACCGCTAAATTCATGTGGATAGCGCTTCACTGCATCAGGTGGAAGACCAACTTTCCCGAGCAGCTCAATAACTTTCGCCATTCTTTCACCTTTTGGGCATACGTTTTGAATGGCTATAGCTTCTTCTAAAATGCTCCCTACAGTTTGCCTAGGGTTTAAAGAAGCAAAGGGATCTTGAAAAATAACTTGTAAATCTTTTCGAACCTTTCGCATTGCTGAGTTATTTAATTCTAGTAAATCCTTGTCTTGAAAAATAATTTTTCCACTTGTTGCTTCATCAAGGCGTAATATTGCACGCCCAGTGGTGGATTTTCCGCAACCAGATTCACCAACAATACTAACAGTTTCCTTTTCGTAAATTGTAAAGCTAATATCGTCAACCGCTTTAATATAGTTAATAGAGCGTCCTAGAATTCCTTTTTTTATAGGGAAGTATTGTTTTAAGTTTTGTACTTGTAATAACTCTTTTTTATTTATTTGCGTAGCAGTAGACATATTATAATACCTCCAATTTTTCTGAAGATGATTTATCCCAAAGGTCTGTAAACATCCAGCATCGAACTTTACTTCCATCTTGTGTGAGTTGAAGTTCTGGAAGAGTATTGTGACATAGTTCTTTTGCATGTGTGCATCTATCAGCAAAGCGACATCCGCTCGGCATATGGTATGGACTCGGTACGGATCCAGGAATAGTTTGTAACTCTTCTTGGTCTGTATCGAGTCTTGGAAGAGATTGAAGAAGTCCGATTGTATAAGGATGTTTTGGACTAGTAAATATATGCTCGATATCTGCATATTCGACGATTTTTCCAGCGTACATAACGGCGACTCTATCGCATGTTTCTGACACGACTCCTAAGTCATGTGTAATCATGATAATTCCCATACCGAGTTGTTTTTGAAGTGATTTCATAAGTGATAATATTTGGGCTTGAATTGTTACATCAAGAGCAGTTGTTGGTTCGTCTGCAATGAGTAAATCTGGATTGCAAGCAAGTGCCATTGCAATCATAATGCGTTGTCGCATTCCTCCGCTTAGTTCATGAGGCTCTTGTTTTGCACGCTTTTCAGGAGAAGGAATTCCAACTAGTTTCAACATATCTACGGCTTTATTCCAAGCTTCCTTTTTATTTAATTTTTGATGGATACGAATTGCTTCTGCGATCTGTTCCCCAACAGAATATACTGGATTCAAAGATGTCATTGGTTCTTGGAAAATCATTGAGATTTGATTTCCGCGAATTGCACGCATTTCAGCTTCGTTTTGTTGTAATAAATCTTTTCCTTTAAATAAAATGCTCCCCTCAATTTTACTGCCGCTTTCTCGGTCAATTAATCTCATAATGGATAGAGAAGTGATACTCTTCCCACAACCAGATTCACCTACGATGCCGAGTGTTTCTCCTTTAGAAACAGAGAAATTTAAACCATCAACCGCTTTGCTTACACCTTCGTCTGTAAAGAAATGTGTTTTTAAATCTTTAACTTGTAATACCTCTTCCTTTTTATTCATGTTTGTGCACCCCCTTAATTAAGCTCAATACGTTTATTGAAATGACGGTATAAAATATCAACAATAAGATTGACTAGAACGAAGATGACCGAGGCGATTAATACGCCTCCTTGTAACATTGGTAAGTCTCTCATTCGGATAGCGTCTACGATCAATCTTCCAAGTCCATTTATAGCAAAAACTGATTCTACTAAAACTGTACCGCCTAAAAGGGCACCAAATTGTAATCCAACAACAGTAATAACGGGAATTAATGCGTTTCTCAAAGCATGTTTATATATAACAACTCTTTCTTTTACCCCTTTTGCTCTTGCTGTTCGTATATAATCTTGGCGTATAACATCAAGCATACTTGAGCGAGTCATACGTGCTACAATTGCTGCGCCAGATGCACCAAGTGTAAGTGCTGGTAAAACCATGTGCATCCAAGTTCCCCAACCAGAAACCGGGAATATTTGAATTTGGACAGAGAAGTAGAAAATGAGCATAAGTCCAAACCAAAAGCTTGGTAATGAGACACCTAACAAAGCGATAATCATAATAGAAACATCTGTCCAAGAATATTGCTTTGTAGCAGAGATGATACCAGCAATCATCCCAATTACAACTGTAATGACGATACTACACAGTGCGAGTTCAATAGTGATTGGAAGGCGGATTAATACTTCGTCTAACACTGGGCGGTTAGAACGAATTGAAACCCCGAAATCTCCTTGTAATATATTTCCGATATAAGAGAAATATTGCATGATAAAGGGTTTGTCTAATCCTAATTGATGGCGTATTTGCTCGACAGTTTCTTTTGATGCTCCTTCACCAGCGATAAGGAGAGCTGGGTCACCGGGTACCATTTGCATAATTAAGAAAACGACGAATACAACGCCGAAAAGAACGGGAATTAATTGTAGTATTCTACGAAAAATAAACATTAGCATGTATAATGCCCCTTTCTATTTTTTAAGTCTCGGATCTAGTGCATCACGTAATCCGTCACCAAACATGTTTAAACCGATTACGAGTGTAGACATTGCGATTCCAGGAAACATTGCAATATGTGGTGCGGTAAATAAAAAGTCGCGCCCATTACTTAACATGGCACCCCATTCAGGTGAAGGTGGTTGCGCTCCAAGTCCTAAAAATGATAATCCAGCTGCAGATAAAATTGCTGTAGCTAAGCGTAAAGTAGCTTGGACGATAATAGGTGATAAGATATTAGGGAATATGTGTTTCATAATAATAGTAAAATCATTTGCCCCTAGTGCTCTTATAGCATCGATATACTCTAATTTTTTTACTGTTAATGTAGAAGCTCTAACGATACGAGCGAACATAGGGATTGAGAAAAAGCCAATAGCGATAATTACGTTCACAAGACTTGGTCCTAGTGCGCCTACAATGGCAAGAGCAAGTAAAATACCAGGGAAAGCTAGCATAATATCAATGATTCGCATAATGATTTTGTCAAACCATCCACCGTAATAACCAGAAATGATACCAAGAATAATGCCGAACAATGCCCCTATAAATACAGAAGAAAATCCAACAAGTAACGAAAGGCGTGTCCCGTGTAAAAGGCGGCTTAAAATATCTCTGCCTTTATCATCTGTTCCCATCCAATGTTCCATAGATGGTGGTTGTAATTTGTTAACTAACTGAATATCAAATGGATTGTAGGGTGCTAACAATGGGGCAAATATAGCTATTAAAATATAGAAAAGAACGATAATACCCCCGATAAATGCCATCTTATTTTTTTCAGTTTTCGATAGCTAATGATCCATTTCGATGTGTTCTTCGTTTGAATTGTTTGCAAAGAAGTATTTTCTTCTTTAGAAAGACGAACTTCCATTTTTTATACCTCCCTTTCTTTATGATTAAATTATCAGAAAATTAAAACAAGTCAACGAGTTTAAAACAATAAGTAAAGAAAGTGCAAATAGAAGTAAAGATGTTTCAAAATAATTCAGAAAATTCAATAAGTAAAGAAAGTGCAAATAGAAGTAAAGATGTTTAAAAACTTTTTTCGCAAAGTTATTTATAATTACAAATACATAGACGAAATTGAAAAAGAAAGGGTGGTGGAATGATCTGCTATTAGAAAGTAGGGGATAGAAAGCTAGATGTAAGGTTTCACTTTAGGATGTAGAGATAAAAGAAAGTGGAGGGGGAAGGGCGATGAGATTCAAAAGGGGACTTGTGATTTGTTTTATCACAATTTTATGTCTTTCAGTTTTTCTAGCGGGGTGTTCATCTAATACGAAGACAGGAAATGAAGGATCAGGAAGCAATGGAACAAAAGAAGGCGGTGTTTTAACAATTGCTAGACTGTCAGATGCTGATAATTTAGATCCGCATTTTATTACAAACATCCCTTCCGCAAGTGTTGTGTACCATAAAGTATATGAAAATCTTGTACAGCGAGATAAAAACATGGATTTTAAGCCGATGTTAGCAAAGGAATGGAAACAAATTGATGATTTAAATTGGGAATTTAAGTTGCAACAAGGAGTGACATTCCAAGATGGTGCACCATTTAATGCTGAGGCAGTAAAGAAAAACTTTGAACGTGTATTAGACCCGAAAGTAGGTTCAAATCGAGCAACTGTTTATTCCATGATTCAAGAAATAAAAGTAATTGATGAATATACAGTACAGTTCGTATTGAAATACCCATACTCACCTCTTTTATCTATTTTCGCAAGTAATGAAGGAAGTATTTTAAGTCCGAAGGCAATTGATGAAAAAGGGAAAGGCTTAGCGCAGCATCCGGTTGGGACAGGTCCATATACTTTTAAATCATGGAAACCAGGTGAAGAAATTCGCCTTGAAAAGAATAAAAATTATTGGGGTGAAAAATCAAAGATTGATGAAGTGGTATTCAAAGTAGTACCAGAAGATGCAACACGTATTGGAATGATTGAAACTAGTGAAGCTCACATTGCAGAGAATTTACCTGTAACTGAAGTAGAACGTGTGAAAAATTCACCATCTATGGAGTTAATTGAAAATGAAGGTTTAGGTGTAGAATATATTGGATTTAATGTACAGAAAAAGCCATTTGACAACCCGCTCGTTCGTCAAGCGATTGCACATGCAATTGAAACGAAAGGGATTTTAAAAGGGGTATATAACAATGTTGGGACTGAAATAAACTCCGTAATGACTCCTAAAGTGTTCGGTTATACGAAAGACGTAAAAGGATATAAGTATGACATTAATACTGCGAAAAAATTATTAGCAGATGCTGGTTATCCAAATGGATTTAAAACAACAATTTGGACGAATGACAGCAAAGTTAGAATGGCGTTAGTGGAAGTAATTCAATCTCAATTAAAAGGGATTGGCGTTGATGTAGAAATTAAAGTTATGGAATATGGTGCGTTTTTAGCTGCAACGAATAAATCAGAACATGCGATGTTTGTTGGAGGATGGGGAAACGCAACAGGTGATGGTGACTATAATCAATATAATTTATTCCATTCTAGTTCACACGGAGCAACTGGTAACCAATTTTTCTATAGTAATCCGGAAGTAGATAAATTAATAGAAGAAGCTAGAAAAGAAAAAGATGAGACGAAGAGAAAAGAATTGTATAAACAGTTACAAGAGATTGAATTAAAGGATGCTTTACTAGTACCAATTCGAGGGATTAATCATATTGCGGCAACTACGAAAAATATAAAAGGATTTTGGATTGATCCATCTGGGTATTTGCGACTGGAAGGTGTAGAACTACAGTAAAATAGAAAATTCTATCAGTGTAAAAATGATTTTACACTGATAGAAATTTTTATCTGTTTTTGTTTCGTTTGTAAGTAGAAAAATCATATTGCGAAGGGAGATTGACAAAGTGAGTGTGAAATCACAATATTGGTTAACGAATGTAAAACTTGAATGTGGGTACGTATATGAGGAAGCGCGAATTACAAGTACAGAAACAGAAATTTGTAGTTTATTTATTGAAGATGGAAAGATTACGAACATATTACCTGGAATTGTATCAGAGCAAGATGGTGAAGTAGTAAATGCAAATGGTTTACTGGCATTACCAGCATTTGAAGAAATGCATATTCATATTGATAAAACGTATTATGGTGGACCATGGAAAGCATGTACACCAGTAAAAAGTATATTCACTCGTATTCATGAGGAGCAAACTATTCTTCCGAAGCAATTAGAAACTGCAAAGAGTAGAGCGGAGAAAATGTTGCAATTACTTCTTGAAAATGGAGCGACAAATATTCGAACACATTGCAATATTGATCCTGTAATTGGTCTTGGGAATTTAGAAGCAACGATTGCGGCACTGGAAACATATAAAGATAAGTTATCAGCAAAAATTGTAGCATTCCCGCAACATGGTTTGTTAAGAAGTAATTCCGTAGGGCTTGTAAAAGATGCTATGCGTATGGGAGCTCATTTAGTAGGTGGAGTAGACCCAGCAACAGTAGATGGTAATATTGAAAAATCATTGAATACAATTATGGATATTGCAGTAGAGTTTGATTCAGACATTGATATTCATTTACATGACGCGGATCAACTCGGAACATTTACAATGAAGAGATTAGCTGCATTAACAGAAGAAGCAGGGTGGCATGGAAGAGTTACGATTAGTCATGCTCTTGGACTTGGAGATGTATCTGTAGAAGAAGCGGAGGAAATGGCTGAACGACTTGCGGCATTAGGTATTGATATAACGTCAACAGTTCCAATTAGTAGACATGTAATTCCAGTTCCGTTATTAAATCGTAAAGGTGTAAAAGTTTCGCTAGGAAACGATAGTATAACTGATCATTGGTCTCCGTTTGGGACAGGAGATATGTTGCAAAAGGCAAATTGTCTAGCGGAGAGATTTAGATGGATTGATGAGCGCTCTTTAGGGAAAGCACTTCAGTTTATTACGGGTGGGAAATCTATATTAGATGATCAAGGAAATCGTCAATGGCCAAAAATTGGGGATGAAGCAAATATCGTCTTTACAGAAGCATCATGTTCAGCCGAGGTAGTAGCAAGACAAACAGAGCGCTGTGCGGTTTTATATAAAGGAAATGTTGTTGCTGGTAGTTTGGAAAAAACGGCTATAAATAATCTTGTTTGAGAGGATGATTGAAATGCAAAATGTGTATTGGTTAACGAATGTACGATTAGAAACAGGTTACAAGTTTAATAATGAAGTAGTTACAGGTACAGAAACAGCTTTGCATCATTTGCTCATACAAGATGGAAAGATTGCAAAGATTGTACTTGCGGATGTACCGCTTCAAACGGAATATGAAATGAAAGATGCGAAAGAATTGATTGTTCTTCCGTCGTTTGTGGAAAATCATTTTCACCTTGATAAGACAAGACTTGCTGGTCCATGGGAAGCATGTACACCAGTAAAAAATATTATTGAGAGATTAGAGTTAGAACAGCAGGAGTTACCAATTTTAGCTCAAACAACTGGAGAGAGAGCAGAGTTATTACTAAGAAACATTTTAAATGCTGGTTCGACTCATATTCGAACGCATGTAAATATTGATCCGTATATCGGTCTTAAAAACTTAGAATCTGTACGTCAAACGTTAGAGAATATGAAAGATGCGTTTACATATGAAATCGTAGCATTCCCGCAGCACGGCTTACTTCGTACAGAAGCGCATTCTCTTATGAGAGAAGCGATGAAAATGGGCGCAACTTTAGTAGGTGGTGTAGATCCAGCTACTGTAGATAATAATATTGAAAAATCACTTTTTGATATGATGGAAATCGCTGTAGAGGCAAATGCAGATGTTGATTTGCATTTACATGATGCAGGGCATTTAGGTATTTATACAATTAAAAAATTAGCTCAATTTACAGAGGAGGCTAATTGGGACGGGCGTGTTGCGGTCAGTCATGCGTTTAGTCTAGGTGATGTATCTAAAGAAGAAGGAGCAGATATGGCAGACTTATTAGCTGAGAGAGGAATGTCTATTATTACAACAGTACCAATTAACAGAAATATGCCACCAGTACCATTACTTACAGAAAAGGGCGTTCCCGTTTCTTTAGGTTGCGATAGTATGTTTGATTCATGGGGACCATTTGGAAATGCTGATATTTTTGAAAGAGTAGGGCGTTTAGCAGAAAAGTATCGCTGGATTGATGAAAAGTCTTTAGCTTCTTCTTTAACTTATATTACAGGTGGAAAAACGCCATTGGATCAAGACGGAAATCAAGTTTGGCCTAAAGTAGGAGATAAAGCTGATTTTGTTTTCTTACAAGCTACTTGTTCAGCAGAAGCGATAGCTAGACGTGCACAGCGACCTGCTGTGATGAAAGGTGGAAAAATAGTAGCAGGTTCCTTGCAACATGTTCAAGGCGTATTGATTTAATTTACGTATCTCCCTAATTTATCCCGCTTTAACGGGCAGTAAGACCCCCACCTCAAAATTCAGCGGAAGCAAAGAAGTTAGGTGGGGGATCAACTGTCCGTAAAAGTCCGATTGGTTCAACTAATAATCAGTGGGGGATGAACAAAACCCCCACTGATTAAAGTTTCACTTTATATATATTTTTTCAAGGGTTCCTAATGAAAGAATAGGAATCCTTCTTTTTTACGAGAAAAGGAGGGGAATAGATGACACGTACATATATATTACTGTTTATATGTGTAGTAGTTTGGGGGAGTAATTTTATATTTGGTGCGATTTTAGTGAATACATTTCATCCGGTGTTGTTAACGACACTTCACTTACTATTTATTAATTTGTTTTTTCTAGCGTACGCTATTATGTGTAAGAAAGGCTTATATATAGAAAAGAATGAAATGAAAGGTGTATTATTAATTGGAGTCATAGGTGTCGCGATTAATCAATGGTCTTTTTATGAAGGGTTACAAACAGCAGATCCAACAACAGCTGCGCTAATATTAGCACTTACTCCTGTCATGACTTCTATTTTAGCGGTATTTATTTTAAACGAACCGTTAACAGCTAAGTTAGTAATAGGAGGGGGAATTGCTACTTTTGGAGTGTTTTTTGTAATTGGTGTTGGGCAGAGGTTTGTCTTTTCAGAAGGGTTAATATGGATTTTTATAACGATGCTATCTTTTTCTTTATCTATCGTTTTAATTCGGAAATTGGGGAACAGAGATGATATGTTTTTGATTACATTCTTTTCTTCAATTTTTGGTTTTTTAATTATGCTACCGTTTCTTGCTTTTACCTTTTCTCACATAACGTTGAAATACTCTATAGAGAGTTGGTCGCTTCTTATTGTGACAGCAATACTTATGCATGGAATTTGTACATTGGCTTGGAATAATCAATTGAGAAAAGCACAAGCATCAACAGCAGCCATGTTTTTAAATTTAGAACCATTCGTTACGATGGTGGTAGGCTATATTATATTGCAGAAAAGTGTAACAGCTATTCAAATAATCGGAGCTGTTTTTATCGTTTGTGGAGTGTACACTGCGACATTTGGATACGGGAAGAAATCGAAGGGACAAAAAGTTTTGTTTCGAAAAGCTACGTAATAGTATAGTGTGTATTTCTATGTGAAATGTATGGAAGGGATGAAAAATTTGGACAATCAACATAACCAAAATCATATTATGGGAACTTTGCAATGGTTTATATTTTTATTAGCGAATTCAATCGCATTACCAATTGTCGTTGGCGGATTATTTCATCTTACGACGGAGGAAATATTTTATTTAATGCAGCGTACATTTTTTGTAGTTGGTATATCTTCTTTTTTACAAGGGTGGCTTGGACATAGACTACCAATTGCAGATGGACCAGCTGGATCATGGGTTGGCGTATTTACCGTACTTGCTTACGCAACTGTCGGGCAAGATCAATTACACAGTACATTGCAAATTTTAGAATTAGGAATGATAATCTCAGGTGTTATTTTAATAGGACTAGGAGTAACTGGTTTCATCGGACGTATTTTATTTTTATTTACGCCACTTGTGACAGGGACGTTTTTACTTTTATTATGCTTACAATTAAGCGGTGTATTCCTAAAAGGAATGCTAGGGATTACTGCTACTGTTTCTCAAATTGATGCATTTACAGTGATAATTGCGTTTAGTATATTTCTTTTCGTTATTATACTATCTAATTTTGGGAAAGGTTTTGTCAAAAGTTATGCGGTTTTAATAGGATTAATTAGTGGGTGGATTCTTTTTCTCATTGCAGGAAAAGTGACGATTCCATCTCAAGTAACTCATTTTGTGCAACTTCCGCAAATATTTGCTTGGGGACTTCCAAAATGGAATACAGGTATGGCAGTATCAAGTTTCGTTATGGTATGTATTTTAGTTTCAAATACAGTGGCAGCTATTATAGCGATTAATCAAGCTACCATTCAAAAAGCGACTATTGAACAGAAACAGTTGAAGGATGGAACGTGGGTTGGAGGCATTTCACACATCATTTCTTCCATATTTTCAACTGTAGGTGTCGTGCCGTTACCGGCAACGGCAGGATTTATACGTTTAACGAAACAAAAATATATACGTTCGTTCTTACTAGCATGTATGTTACTAGTCGTAATGTCGCTGTTCCCAAGTATTATTCGTTATTTAGCATCTTTACCATCCGCTGTCGCATCTGCGGTTTTAATGGCTTCTTTCGTACAGTTAAATGGAATTGGGTTAAATAATATAAAACAAGTGGAGCTTAATGAAAGGAATGTAACAATTTTAGGCGTTGCAGTATTATTTGGTAGCGGCGTTATGTTTTTACCGTCTGGAGCGCTCCAGTCCTTGCCGTCTGTCATACAATATATATTTGGAAATGGTTTGTTCGTAGGTACAGTTGTCAGCATATTACTAGAACAAATATGGCGTACCGAAAAGTAAGTGGATACAAAGAGTGAACGCACTGTATAAAAGTCTAAAATAACATGTGAAATAAAGCCCATTTTCATTCACCACCCGCACATTTCGTTCATACAATATCTTGACTAAATAAACACCCAACTTACACATACACAGCTCTGGCTTAAGCAAGGAGGGTTATACCAGTTGAAGGAAAAAGCGTATCAATCTAAACCTTTACTCACAAAGAGAGAGAGAGAAGTATTTGAATTACTGGTTCAAGATAAAACAACGAAGGAAATTGCAGGTGAACTTTTTATCAGTGAAAAGACAGTTCGTAACCACATCTCAAACGCAATGCAAAAGCTAGGGGTTAAAGGACGTTCACAAGCAGTTGTTGAGCTTCTTCGTATGGGAGAGCTCGAGTTATAAAAAGAAAGCCGACTTTTATAAGAGAGTCGGCTATTTTTTTGTTTGTATTTTGAACTTAAAAAAGGTATCTCGGACTTTGAGAGGGAAGATACGTTTAAGAAAGAAGTGTTAAAAATAACTATTCTAAAACATGATGTGGTATTTAGAATGGGTATCTTAGTCATTTATGGATAAGAAGGTGCAAATATGAAGTTGTATTTTAAAGATATGGAGATAGGTGAAATTAAAGATGTTTTTGGAGACATGCCATGGATGTATGGAACAATTCGTCTATACGAGAATAGTAAACCGTTCCAAAAGTATTTTCGTGAGATGGTAGACGAAGATAGTATATTTGATTTTGAAAGCATAGACCCTGAATTTTTATATGAAGACAATTGGTCTATTTTTGATGAGGATGATCAACGGTATTTAGGGATTGATATACCTGCTATTCATATGGAGGATACAACAATTGCGTGGCGTTGGAGATAAAAGCTATAAAGTTGTGAACATCTTTGTACGAAAGAATTCAAACGATAACAACAAGCTGACTTTTATACAAAGGGTCAGCTTGTTGTTATCGTTTTTTCCGCTTGCTACATGAATGATAAGAACACTCCATACATAAATAAGTAGTAAGGAGGGGATATGTTGAAAAGGATATTGTTAGTTTCAACAAGCGCTCATGATATGAATGGACACCCGACTGGTTTGTGGCTGGAAGAGCTCGCAGCTCCTTATAACTTGTTTAAAAAGGCTAAGTTTGATGTTGATATTGTGTCGATACAGGGCGGTAGAGTGCCGATTGATAGAGTTTCTATTCCGAACGGGATACCTCGTGAATTTAAGCATGTCGCTTCTTTATTGCAAAATACGAAACCAATCTCAAATGTTCATTTTTCGGATTATGATGCGGTTTTATTTGGTGGTGGACACGGGGCGATTGTAGATTTTCCAGGTAATCCATATGTTGCAAATTTAATTGTGAATATGTACAACAACAACCGAATTGTAGCGGCTGTTTGTCACGGAGTAAGTTCTTTAGTCGGTGTGAAAAATAAGGACGGCTCGTTTTTTAGTGCGGGTAAGCATATAACAGGTTATACAAATGATGAGGAAAAAGCTGTGCATTTAGAAAAGCGAGTGCCGTTTTTGTTAGAAAATAAATTGAAAGAAGAAGGGGCTTTGTTTTATGTTGCTCCAAATTTTACGCCGCACGTCGTAGTAGATGGGCGTTTAATTACAGGGCAAAATCCGCAGTCTAGTATGGAAATAGGGAAAGCTATAAGAAGAGCTGTAAATAAAGTATAGAAAAAGTGCTCGTTACTCATAAAGGTAGCGGGCACTTTTTTTATAGGATAAATGACCCCTTAAACTAAAAAGATGTATTGAGTATAGTGACTTCATTTATAATTAATCGTGAATTTGCTATACTATTTTGTATGGACAAAAGGGGAGGCTCTTTTAATGAGAAAAGTTGCGTGTGCAAATACTTATATTAATAAAATAAAGCCCGTTATTAGAAAAACGAGTTTTAGTCAATTGAAAATAGATGAAATTGCGAAGTATATGGATATTAGTAAAGCTACTTTATATAAACGTTTTTCTTCAAAAGATGAGATTATTGAAGCTGTGGTAGAAGATTTTATGAACTATCTTCTTGAAGGGGATGCGGATAATCAAGATGAAAGTATGTCTTTTGCAGAACGTTTCCAAAAGACGTTTATTCACTCTTTAAAATGTGTGACATACATTTCAGATGTCTTTTTACAAGATTTGAAAGAGGCATATCCGCACTTATCTGATCGGTTAGTCGCTGCACAACAAAATCGTAATCATAATTTGCAAATGTTTTTTGAAGCTGGTATGGAACAAGGTTACTTTAATAAAATGAACGCACAATTATTTATGGTGCAAGATGATGTGATGTTAAGACGTATAATAGATCATTCTTTTTGTATTCAGTACGATATTACGTTAAAGAAAGCGATACTTGATTTTTATCAACTAAAGAAGTATCAACTGTTTAAACCGGAGTATATAGAAGCAATTGATGATTCGGAAATTGAAAAAGAAGTTATGGCTATTTTGCAAATGATTTCGTAAAAAAAGCAGATTTTCCATTACTATAGGAAAATCTGCTTTTTTTATTACATGTTATTTGTTTATGTGTTGTAATACTAATTCAGCTACTAGACCGCCTGAAGCTGGGTTTTGACCAGTGATAACACGATTATCTTCTACAGCAAAAGCTTCCCAAGGCTGTGCAGCTTTTTCGTAAAGTCCTCCATTTTTAATGAGTTCATCTTCTGTTAAAAATGGAACGAATTGATCTAATTCAGCTAGTTTTTCCTCTTCATTTGAGAATCCTGTTACTTTTTTACCGCTAATTAAGCGTTCCCCATTACTTAATGTGATATGAAATAAACCGGCAGCTCCGTGACAAACAGAGGAAACAATTCCGCCATTTTCATAAATGCTACGGCTAATCATTTGGAGTTCTTTATTTTCAGGGAAGTCCCAAATTACACCGTGACCGCCTGCGTAATAAATCGCAGCGTAGTCTTCCTGATTTACTTCACTCGGTTTCATTGTAGAACCGAGACGATTCATAAATTCTTTCTTTTGATACCATTCCCAATCGATGCTCTCCGCCATTGCTAAACTATGCGGATCAATCGGTGTATAACCACCTTGTGGGCTAACATAATCTACTTCGTAACCAGCTTCTTCAACTTTTTTAACGAAATGAACAGCTTCACCAAGCCAAAGGCCAGTAGCTCGATTTAAATTTGGATATTTTTCAACGCTCGTTAATACAACTAACATTTTTTTCTTCATCATAATCCTCCTGTAATGTTTCTTCCGTATACAAGTTCATTATTTTATTAAGTTAGAAATTGCAAATTTGAATAACCGTGTTAGTCCTCCTTATATCGGATTCGAAATTAGTGTATAACAATTTTTGAACAAAGTAAACTAAAAACACTAAATTAGTTTACTTTGTATATTTTTCGTTGACAAACTGTAATGCTGAAACTATGATAGTTCCATGAATATCGAACAACGTACATGTTTCGTTTCGAATTCAATTTGTCGCGCGATAAATGTATACATTTGATGAAGTTGTCTAGTGATAATAGAAGAGCTAAACAACTTCATTTTTCGTTTTCAATTACTACAATCAGGAGAGGTGTTACACATGGGGGAAGATATAAACAATCATTCAAAATGGTTTGTTTTCACATTATGTTTTATCGTTTTATTAGGACCGATGAATGCGGTTTTATTTAATGTTGCGTTAGAGGATATTGCTCATGATTTATCTATTAGTCAATCGAAAGTAAGTTGGGTTGTAGTAGGTTATTCTTTAGTTGTCGGTATTGGTTCAATGATATATGGGAAGCTTGCTGATCGTTACAGTGTAAAAAAACTATTAATTATTTCGATTATCATATTTGTAGTGGGTTCTATTATTGGATTTATGAATCAATCTTATGTGATTACCATTCTTGCAAGATTAGTGCAAGCGAGCGGGGGTGCAGCGTTTATTGCGCTTAGTATGATTGCAGTGGCCAAATTAGTTATTCCTCATAAGAAGCCTGGTGCGTTAGCGATGATTAGTTCTTCTATTGCATTAGCAGTAGGTATTGGCCCTTTAGTTGGCGGGGCTATTACAAATACACTAGGGTGGCCATATTTATTTTTATTTATGGTTATTTCAGTAGTGGGGATTTTCTTGCTTATAAAATTTATGCCAGAAGAAATGCAGCATACGGATGAAACGTTTCATTTTGATTATATTGGAGCGGCGTTACTATTTGCATTCATTACGACTGTTTTACTAGGTATCAATATGAATCGTTGGCTATTTGTGTTATCGATAATTTCTTTATTTTTATTCACGGTTCGTATGAAGAAAGCGGAGCATCCATTTATCGATATTGAGTTGTTTTCGAACAAAGCATTTCTTCGTTTAATAACAGTCGGATTTATAATTAATGTGGCGTTATGTGCTAATTTATTATTGTTGCCATTACTGTTAGGAAGAGAGCACGGATTGTCTCCATTTGTTATCGGAATTGTATTATTTGTTGCATCACTCTTTGGTATTGTGTCTAGTTTTATTACTGGAAAGATTGTCCCTTCGTTTGGAAATGTGAATATGATTTATGTAGCGTCTGTCATTATGATTGTTGGCTTTTTAATTTTAGGGTTTATTCCGAATGGAAGTATAGTCGTTATTGTATTGGCGATTATTTTGACATTTATGAGTTATTCTGCCATTCAAGTATCATTGAACACATTTATACCGAAAACATTACATGCAGCTAAAGTTGGAGTCGGTCTTGGCTTATATAATTTAATTAACTTTTTCGGTATGGCATTTGGACCAGCTGTTGCGAGCAAAATTATGGAATCTACAAATAGTTATCGTTTCAATTTTATTTTAATCGTCATGTTAATTTCTGCTCATTTCTTCTTATTAATAGGAATGTCTTCTTTCCAAAAAAAGATGGAGCATTAAAGATGTACTTTATTATAGAAGAAACCGACTTTCATATAGAAGGTCGGTTGTTTTTCTGTCTTGCAAATTATGAAAAAAAGGAGCAAAATAAAAAAGGTCCTAGTCTATACAGGTACAAATGAAAATTTTCATATAGAAGCAGTTTAAGTGAGCGAACTTAAAGTGTGAAAAATATAATGATAAAATAAGATGATGAATGAGAAAACGGGTGATGAAGTTGAATAGAGCAATCGGTGTTATCGATTCAGGAGTTGGTGGTTTAACAGTGGCGAAGGAATTAATTCGTCAGTTGCCGAAAGAGCGCATTATATATTTAGGGGATACAGCACGTTGCCCTTATGGTCCACGTTCTCGAGAAGAAGTGCGTCAATTTACGTGGGAAATGACGGAGCATTTACTAGATTTAAATATCAAAATGTTAGTTATTGCATGTAATACAGCAACTGCAGTTGTATTAGAAGAGATGCAGAAACAATTACCAATTCCAGTGGTAGGAGTTATTCACCCAGGATCACGTACAGCTTTAAAAATGACAAACACGTATCATGTTGGGATTATTGGAACGATTGGAACGGTGAAAAGTGGTGCATACGAAGAAGCGTTAAAGTCTATTAATAATCGTGTTATGGTAGAAAGTTTAGCGTGTCCACCTTTTGTTGAGCTTGTAGAGAGCGGTAATTTCGAAAGTGAAATGGCGTATGAAGTTGTAAGAGAAACGTTGCAACCGCTGAAAAACACTGATATTGATACGCTTATTTTAGGCTGTACACATTATCCAATTTTAGGTCCTGTTATTAAACAAGTAATGGGAGATAAAGTGCAACTCATTAGTTCTGGTGATGAAACGGCACGTGAAGTAAGTACCATTTTATACCATAGTAAAATGTTGAATGAGGGAGAGGAACAAAGTGATCATCTCTTCTTAACAACAGGAAAAATAGGCCTATTTAAAGAAATTGCATCAAAATGGTTCGGTCAACCGATTGAAAATGTAAAACATATTTATTTAGAAAAAGAATAATAATAGAATTCATATAAGTGAACTCCTGAGAAATCAGGAGTTTTTTTGTTTATAGGGAACACAGCTTGTTCTAAAACATGAAACAGCTCGTATACATAATAGTACAAACTTAGATTTTAGGGGGGAATGGCATGCCTAAATCCACTTTTAAATGGGTTGTTGGTGCTACTGTGAGCGCTGTTTTACTAACAGGGTGTGGCTTTATAAATCAAGAGAAAGCAACGGAGCAAATTGATCCGCCAAAACAAGTTACGTATACAGAGGGTGGAAAGAAAGAAGTATCTAAGAAAGATAAGCAAGGACAAACGGTGAATAGAGAACTATACCTTGTTGATAAAAATGGCTATGTTGTACCGCAAACGTTAGCTATACCTACTCCGAAAGCAAATGAGGTTATTCAGCAAACGTTAGAGTACCTTGTGAAAGATGGACCGGTAACGAATTTGTTACCGAATGGGTTCCGTGCAGTCATTCCGGCGAATACATCGATGACCCTAAACTTGAAAAAAGATGGGACGGCAGTCATTGATTTTTCTAAAGAAATGAAAAACTATGCAAAAGAGGAAGAACGTCAAATCGTTGAATCTATTGCATGGACGTTGACGCAATTTAAAGAAATAAAACAAGTGCAGTTCCAAATAAATGGTGAAAAATTAGCGAAGATGCCTGTTGGTGGTACACCGCTTGGTGAAGGGGTGAGCCGTGCGAACGGTATTAACTTCGATGATGAGCAAGTAGCGGATGTAACAAATACAAAACCAGTAACACTTTATTTTATGGCACAAAATAATAATAAACAGCAATACTACGTACCAGTAACACGCCGCGTTGTAGAAGGAAAAGAAAATGATTATGCAGCAATTGTAGATGAACTTGTAAAAGGGCCGATTCATCAATCTCTTCTGAACGATTTCAATCCAGGAGTTAAGCTCATTACGAATCCGAAATTACAAGATGGAAATCTTACATTAAACTTTAATGAAAATATATTTATAAACCCAGATAAAAATATGATTTCAAATTACGTATTGAAGTCATTAGTTTTATCTTTAACAGAAAAGAAAGGCGTGAAAAGCGTTTCTATTGAAGTAAATGGTAAAGCAAATCTTATAGATGAAAAGGGCGGAAAGTTAATAAAACCTGTAGATCGTCCAGAAAACGTGAATACAGGTAGTTTTTAATCGCCAATAATTTGATATACTTAAGTAAGAAAGGGGAATTGCTTTTTGGGTTCCTCTTCTTTTATTGTATACATATCATACATTTAAATTTGGCTATACTAACAAGTAGTTATGAGGAGGTTATTTTTATGCGAGTAGATGGTAGAGAAAAAACAGAATTACGCCATATACATATTCATACGAATTATTTAAAACATCCAGAAGGATCAGTGTTAATTGAGGTTGGGGATACAAAGGTAATTTGCTCAGCGACAATTGAAGAGCGCGTCCCGCCATTTATGCGTGGAGAAGGAAAGGGCTGGGTAACAGCTGAATATGCGATGATTCCACGTGCGACAGAACAACGTACAATTAGGGAGTCAAGTAAAGGGAAAGTAACAGGACGTACAATGGAAATCCAGCGCTTAATTGGACGAGCATTACGTGCGGTAGTTGACTTAGAAGCGCTTGGTGAGAGAACGGTTTGGATTGATTGTGATGTTATTCAAGCGGATGGTGGAACGCGAACTGCTTCTATTACAGGTGCATACGTAGCGATGGTATTAGCGTTTGAGAAGTTATTACAAGCAGAAAAAGTATCTAAAATTCCAGTAAAAGATTATTTAGCAGCAACGTCAGTAGGGATTGTTGAAGAGCAAGGTGTTGTTTTAGATTTGAACTATGCAGAAGATTCTAAAGCAGACGTTGATATGAACGTAATTATGACTGGAAAAGGTCAGTTCGTTGAAGTGCAAGGAACTGGAGAAGAAGCGACGTTTAGTAGAGCGCAGTTAAATGAATTACTTGATGCTGCAGAACAAGGCATTTTCCAACTGATCGATATGCAAAAAGAAGCGTTAGGTGACATCGTATCTCATATAGAGTAGAGGTGGAAAAAATGAAACAAGTTGTTGTAGCGACAAAAAATATGGGGAAAGTACGTGAATTTGCTGAGTTATTTGAGCGATTTGATTTAGAAGTGAAATCATTACACGATTTTCCTCATATTGAAGAAGTCGAAGAAACTGGTGAAACATTTGAAGAAAATGCAATCTTAAAAGCGGACAGTTTGAGTCGACAATTGAATGCAATTGTAATTGCGGATGATTCAGGTCTTATTGTAGATGCTTTAAACGGGAAACCAGGTGTATATTCAGCACGTTTTGCTGGAGAGCCGAAAGATGATCAAGCGAATATTGATAAAGTTTTACAAGAATTAAATGAAATACCGTTTGATAAGCGTAAAGCTCGCTTCTACTGTGCATTAGCAGTGGCTTTCCCTGAAGGGGATAAAAAGCCTGTCATTGTAAATGGGACGTGCGAAGGGTATATTTTAGAACAGCGCCGCGGGGAAAACGGTTTTGGATATGATCCGATTTTTTATGTGGAAGAATATAAAAAAGCGATGGCGGAACTAAGTTCAGATGAGAAAAATGCTATTAGTCACCGCGGACGTGCTCTACGTAAGCTAGAAGAAAAAATCCCTGAATGGTTTTTAGGAGAATAAGGGAGAGAGATTGATGAAAGCTTTAATCGTAAGCGATAGTCATAGCTCTGTGAAGGAATTACAGCAGTTAAAAGAGAAGTATGAAGGGAAAGTAGATATCATGATTCATTGCGGTGATTCAGAGCTAACGCCTGCTCATGAAGAGTTGCAAGGTTTCCATGTTGTAAAAGGGAATTGTGATTATGCTAACTTTCAAGACGAAATTGTAACTGATGTAGATGGTGTTCGTTTCATAGTTGTGCACGGACATCGTCATAACGTGAAAATGACGTTACAAACATTAGCGTACCATGCTGAAGAGGTAGGGGCGCAAGTTGCATGCTTCGGACACTCTCACGTATTAGGTGCGGAATTAATCGACGGCGTTTTATTTATTAATCCAGGCAGTATTTTATTACCGCGTCAGCGTGTAGAAAAAACATTTGCTTTATTAGAAATGGATGAAAATCAAATGGAAGTTCGTTTTGAAACACTAGACGGACAGCTAGTTGAACAAGCAGTTTTTAAAAGAGGATAAGAAAAATTATCCTCTTTTAAAAAAGGTGTTGACTTTATGTATGGTTATACATATAATAAATATTGTCGATAGGGCAACGGCGCTAACGAAGAAAAATAAAATAACATATGCGGGTGTAGTTTAGTGGTAAAACAAGAGCCTTCCAAGCTCTGGTCGAGAGTTCGATTCTCTTCACCCGCTCCATGTCCCAGTAGCTCAGCAGGATAGAGCAACGGCCTTCAAGAAAAATAGGAGCCTTTATAGGGAAACAAGAACCTATAAAGTGGACGACACTATATCGGTGAAGCCTTAACAGTTCGGCTGATGGTAATACCGAGGAAACTTACGATCTTGAAAAAGATTAAGGAGTTTTGAATGATTAAGTGAAACTTAATGGTAAAGACTCTGAAGTATGATGAAAATCATCGTGAGGTTCCGTAGAGACTACACGTGTCGCACCTGAAATGGTGAAGATATAGTCCAGACTACAAACAGTAATTGCTGGTAGCGAAAGCTATGGTGGTAAGCTAAGCCGTCGGTCGGGAGTTCGAATCTCTCCTGGGACGCTAAAAAAAACCTTGTTATCTTTTGATAACAAGGTTTTTTGTTTGTCTACAAATTGATGTATGTGCAAAAGGTGTAAAAAATATGACGTAATATATGGTAATTATTATGTGTAACGGATTAAAGTGCATGAAGAAAAGAGCGCCATTTATGCGCCCTATTCCTCTTATTTCATTTCAAGAATCAATAGGTTTATGATGGAACTCAAATCCATATCCAGATTCTCCTAACTGTTCACTTACAATATTATAAAACTTTTTACCGCCCTCGTACGATTGAGCAACCGTTATCGAAACTTATCCCCGTTAGTGTGTTACAATGAATAGAAGCGGAAAACGAGAATCTCCAATTGACTAGACCTGTGATTGGTTAGACAGTTTAAGAAGGTTGTATAAAAAAGGGAGATGGCGCAAAGATGGCGAGATCAAATGAGAACGATTTAACGGAGAAATTGGCAGAAGGTCACCGAAAATATGGTGATGGCAACTTTACAGTACAGAACATCGGTGATGAAACCAACCCGGATTGGACTATCGTAAAAAATGTGAGGAAAGGATCGGCAGGTATTCGAGAAGAGGAAGATATATTAAGACTGCGATCAAAATATATAAAATAGTACGGAAATGAGCAGGCCGAGAGTTTGAACATCTTCTAGGACGCTGAAAAACCCTTGTTATCTTTTGATAACAAGGGTTTCTTGTTTAGTTATTAATAAACTTCTCAAATACAAAACCATAATCTTTCACATTATATTGTTTCTTCGTATCAACAAGCCAGTTAAAGGCAATCTCATTCATTTCTTTAAACTGCTCTGCTAAATTTACTTGTGCGTTTGAAATACGGCTAAAAGCGTTAGATGCCATATCTAAACTTTTATGTGCATACTGCAATGTAATGTCGTTGTCGTATGAAATTTCTTCGATTTTAAGTAAAGCTTTATATAAATCTTTTAATTCCTCGATATGTTTTTTATGAACATCAATTGAATAATGTTCATCTCCCATTTGAAATTTAATTTCTACATCTAAATCAATCGTTCCCGCAGTTTCAAGCGCTACGTTTTTAATTTGATATTTACTATAGCTAAAGCGGCGTAGTGTACGTTTTTTGCTTGTCGCACTTGTACCATCTAGGTGAAGTAATCCTTTGTTTGTGAAGCAATATTCATCTGATTTCGATTTAATTAGAAAATAAATTTTCTCTCCATCTTCATGCATTACGTAATCATCAGCATCGACCTTGTCATAATCTTTCGGTGTAATTACAGAACCTACATCACTTAACCCTAAAACATCAGCAGCTACTTTTTTGAACATATATAATCCCCCTTGTAAATTAAATTCTTAATTATACAAAAATATATTAACATGGTTTTAACAAAGAGTTTTCTTTTAATGAGAAAATGTTGGGAGGTAAGTTAAGAAAAGGAACGAATATTATTTTGAAAATATGTAAAAAGGTGCTGAGAAAAAGTGTACCATCATACAAAAACAAAAGGAGATTTAGCTGTTTTAAAGGCACAAGTTGATTTGTATGAAAAAGGATATATGATTTTAATACCACAAACAGAGCATTCGCCCTTTGATCTTGTAGTATATAAGGGCGGGGTATTTAAAAGGGTGCAAGTGAAATATAGAGAGTTGAATGCAAGAGGGATACTGGAAGTAAGATTCCGATCTAGTTATTCTACAGCAAGCGGAGTCGCTACAAAAGAAGTGAATAAAGAAGAAATAGACGTGTATTGTGTATATTGTCCTCAAACGGATTGTTGTTATTATTTCAATCCGAAATTATTTAGTAAATCTATTAGTTTAAGAGTGGATTCTCCGAAAAATAAACAAGAGAAAAAAGTTAATTTTGCAAGTGATTATAGAGAAATTCCGTGAAAGCACCTCAAGCGATATGGGGTGTTTTTCAATCTCTCTTTGAAATCTTACAATTCTGTAAGGTAGTTCGATGGTAACAAATTGCTAATCCTCTATAATGAAGGTAACAACGATAAAACGAGGAGGAAGAAATAATGAAGGGATTAATCGTAACGGGTTTAACAGTTGCTTTTGGATTTGTAGCGTATGAGAAATTAACGTATGTAGTTGATGTTGTAAAACATTTAATCGCTTAGAGGAAACTACCATGAGAGGGAAAGGGAATGAGTGAATGAATGGAATGGTTATTTGGAATTATAGGTACTTGTAGTGTAGTGTTATTGTTCTTTGTCCCGAGTGGTATACTTAGTTCGACAACGAGTTTGTTCTTCTTAAGTTTGTTTGCTTGTACGATGCTTATCATTATGTTTTTAATGAAGCGAAGTAAACCAATCTTCTACTTTAGCATGATTGTTATGGCAATTATTGTTCTCCAAATTATTACCCTTGTTATATACCCCACTATTATAAAAGCTTTCCATTAATGATGAATCCTCTGCTTGAATTGCTGAGGGTTTTTATTTGCATATTTTTAATTTTGAGTAGGAATTCACTTGTATTGAAATATAAAAATTAAATATTTCTATATTTCAAACAAAGGGTTTCGGGATGTTGTGTTCTCATTACTCATTTGATATATTTACTTTAAAGATAATTAAAATCTAGAAAAAGAGGCGGACGTATGGATAAAAAAGAAAATACGGTCGTATTGTTTCCGCAACTATCAGAGCGCTATATTGATGAAGGTTTTTTAGCGCTGAAAGAGCGGAAATTCGAAGATGCATTGCGCTGCTTTGAAATATTACGTCAGTATAATGCAGAAACGGAACAAACGGAACTAGCTTCGGTTATTTGTTTGTTAGAATTAAAATATATGGAAGAAGCGAAAGAGAAATGTGAACAGTTACTGGAAACAGGAGCGGTCTTATTTGGTGATATTCTTGAAACGTATGTGACAATTTTAGTTCAAACAAATGATTATGAAGGCGTTATTGAAACTGTTGAAAAAGTTTTGCAAACGAAAGATGTAATGCCTGAGCAAAAGGAAAAATTAGCACAGCTCGCTTTATTTGCAGAAGGTATGTTACATGAAGTAGATACATCACGAGTTGATTCGAATTTTGAGTTAGATGAATTTACTAATGAAATATTTGGAGAAAACTTTGGGCAAAAGCTAAGAGCGATTCAGCAACTTTCGTTAAAAGACTTGGATCTTGCATTACCTATTTTAAAGAAATTTTTAATAGACGAAAAACAGCACCCTTATTTGAAAACTTCTATTTTATATAAAATGATAGAAAATCAAATAGAAGAAGAGATAGAGGTAGAAAAGTTTGGGAATACGATCAAGGTAATTCCGGCATTTACAGGTCATAATGAGGAGCAATCCGATAACATTATACATAGATTATCAAGTCGATTAGAGCAAAATTATCCTGATATATTTGATGCGATGGTTACATATTGGAAAGAATTGCAAATTAGCATTTTCCCATTCGCTCTATTAATGGATAAAGTGGAGATTTGGGCTGCTGTTTTAGAGAGAATTGGTAGAAAGCGTTTCGGGTTGACTATTGATGAAGAAGAGCTTATGACAGCGTATAATATTGAATTAGAAGAGTTTCATATTGCCTATCAATGGTTATTACGTGTCGAAAGAGAAGGATATTTGCCCGTATAATTATGAAAAAGAATCGTTCGGTTCTTGAAACGAGCATATTCTATGTTATAATGTAAGGGTTGCAAAAGGCAGAAATCTGCCTGTTTGTAAGAGAAGAGAAGTGTAATTCTCTTACTTAATATGTTTCATATTATTCTCGAACAAAATATACCGTAGTTGTCTTTTAGGCAATTAGTAGATTGGAACATTATATCTGAAAGCTTTTGCTAGAGGATTATTTGTACTTTTGTTATTTCAAAAAAGAGATAATGAAGATCTTAATCTATAGAGGTATGTGCATACATTATTATAGTTGGAGGGAAAGAATAAATGGCTGCAAAATGGGAAAAATTAGAAGGTAACGTAGGCGTTTTAACAATCGAAGTTGATGCTAAAGAAGTAAACAACTCTATCGACGCTGCGTTCAAAAAAGTAGTAAAAACAATCAACGTACCAGGTTTCCGTAAAGGAAAAATGCCTCGTCCGTTATTCGAACAACGCTTTGGTGTTGAATCTTTATACCAAGATGCTTTAGATATCATCTTACCAAAAGCATACGGTGAAGCAATCGATGAAGCTGGTATCTTCCCAGTTGCTCATCCTGAAATCGACATTGAGAAGTTCGAAAAAAATGCTAACCTTATCTTCACTGCAAAAGTTACAGTGAAACCTGAAGTTAAATTAGGTGAGTACAAAGGTTTAGCAGTAGAAAAAGTTGAAACAACTGTAACTGACGAAGATGTAGAGAACGAATTAAAATCTTTACAAGAGCGTCAAGCTGAGCTAGTTGTTAAAGAAGAAGGAACTGTTGAAAACGGTGATACAGCTGTAATCGACTTCGAAGGTTTCGTTGATGGCGAAGCATTTGAAGGCGGAAAAGGCGAAAACTACTCTCTAGCAATCGGTTCTGGTACATTCATCCCAGGTTTCGAAGAGCAATTAATTGGTCTTAAATCTGGTGAGTCTAAAGACGTTGAAGTATCATTCCCAGAAGAGTACCATGCTGCTGAATTAGCTGGCAAACCAGCAACATTCAAAGTAACAGTTCACGAAATCAAAACAAAAGAACTTCCTGAGTTAAACGACGAGTTCGCTAAAGAAGCTGACGAAGCGGTTGCAACTCTTGATGAATTAAAAGCAAAACTTCGCACAAACTTAGAAGAAGGCAAAAAGCACGAAGCTGAGCACAAAGTACGTGACGAAGTAGTAGAATTAGCTGCTGCTAACGCTGAAATCGACATTCCAGAAGCTATGATCGACACTGAGTTAGATCGTATGGTTCGTGAATTCGAGCAACGTTTAAGCCAACAAGGTATGAACCTTGAGCTTTACTACCAATTCACAGGTACTGATGCTGACAAGTTAAAAGAGCAAATGAAAGAAGACGCTCAAAAACGCGTAAGAATCAACCTTGTTCTTGAAGCTATCATTGAAGCTGAAAACATCGAAGTTACTGAAGAAGAAGTAACTGCAGAAGTTGAAAAAATGGCTGAAATGTACGGTATGCCAGTAGACGCTATCAAGCAAGCTCTTGGAAGCGTAGACGCTTTAGCTGAAGATCTTAAAGTTCGTAAAGCTGTAGACTTCTTAGTAGAAAACGCTGCATAATAAAATAACAAGGCGCGATTTTAATCGTGCCTTGTTTTATAAATATAGAAATATATTTATAAAACTTTTCGATGAAGAAGGAAAACTTCCTTAATAAGTCGAATATACATATTTCAAAAGTTTTAAAAACTTTTTATTTGTACATAACTAGTCATATTATTTGTATTTCTCGCCACGTAGTGACATAATATGTATTTACATACGATACATTTATCGTGTACATACGAAGGCAAGAGGTTAGCACTTTGTAAGGGGTGTGAAAATATGTTTAAATTTAATGATGAAAAAGGGCAATTAAAATGTTCTTTCTGTGGTAAAACACAAACGCAAGTCCGAAAGTTAGTTGCAGGTCCAGGTGTTTACATTTGTGACGAGTGTATCGAACTTTGTACTGAAATTGTACAAGAGGAGCTTGCGAAAGACGAAGAAGTAGAATTCAAAGATGTACCGAAACCGGTAGAAATTCGTGAAATTTTAGATGAGTATGTCATCGGACAAGATAACGCGAAAAAAGCACTAGCGGTAGCGGTATATAACCATTACAAACGCATTAATTCTAACAGCAAAATTGATGATGTAGAATTAGCGAAGAGTAATATCGCACTTATCGGGCCAACAGGTAGTGGTAAAACATTACTGGCACAAACGTTAGCGCGTATTTTAAATGTTCCATTTGCAATCGCGGACGCAACATCTTTAACTGAAGCTGGGTACGTTGGGGAAGATGTAGAAAACATCTTACTTAAATTAATCCAAGCAGCTGATTATGATGTAGAGAAAGCGGAAAAAGGAATCATTTATATTGATGAGATTGATAAAGTGGCACGTAAGTCCGAAAATCCATCAATTACACGTGATGTATCTGGTGAAGGTGTGCAGCAGGCACTTCTGAAAATTTTAGAAGGTACTGTAGCAAGCGTTCCACCTCAAGGTGGCCGTAAGCATCCGCATCAAGAGTTTATTCAAATTGATACAACGAATATCTTATTCATCTGTGGTGGAGCGTTTGATGGCATCGAGCCAATTATTAAACGTCGTCTTGGTGAAAAAGTAATTGGATTTGGTTCTGAGAAGAAAAATGCTGATGTAAATGAGAAGCATGTTTTATCTCACGTATTACCAGAGGACCTTTTAAGATTTGGTTTAATTCCAGAGTTTATCGGTCGTCTTCCAGTTATTGCGAACCTAGAGCCGCTTGATGAAGATGCTCTTGTTGATATTTTAACGAAACCGAAAAATGCACTTGTTAAGCAATTCCAAAAACTATTGGAGCTTGACGATGTTGAGTTAGAGTTTGAAGAAGGCGCACTAATTGAGATTGCGAAAAAAGCAATTGAACGTAAAACAGGTGCTCGTGGACTTCGTTCTATTATTGAAGGCTTAATGCTTGAGGTAATGTTCGAGCTACCATCTCGCAAAGATATCGAGAAGTGTATTCTTACAAAAGAAACAGTAGCTGATAATGCAGCACCAAAATTGGTGTTACAAGACGGTACTGTACTTGATACAAAAACATCTGCATAATGCGAAGGAGAAACAGCAATTTTTATAATTGCTGTTTTTCTTTATGTTTAGCTATGTTCCTCCGCGGAAATACTAAGAGATAAAACATTGCGGGAGGAAATAAATGATGAGCTGGACAAATATATTTTTACTTGTTCAACTTGTTTTTGGTGTAATTGTCGGATTGTATTTTTGGCATTTACTTCGAAATCAGCGAACACAAAAAGTTTCAATTGATCGAGAATCGAAAAAAGAATTAGAACAGCTTCGTAAAATGCGCGAGATTTCTTTAACAGAGCCGCTTGCGGAAAAGGTGCGTCCTACATCCTTTTTAGATATTGTAGGGCAAGAGGACGGGATTAAGTCGTTAAAAGCGGCTCTTTGTGGTCCGAACCCGCAACATGTGATTATATATGGTCCGCCAGGTGTCGGAAAGACAGCGGCAGCACGTCTCGTATTAGAAGAAGCGAAACGAAATCCAAAATCTCCATTTCGCACAAATGCAACATTTATTGAACTGGATGCGACGACAGCTCGGTTTGATGAACGTGGTATTGCAGACCCTTTAATTGGTTCGGTGCATGATCCAATTTATCAAGGTGCTGGTGCGATGGGGCAAGCAGGTATTCCGCAACCGAAAAAAGGTGCGGTAACAGATGCTCACGGTGGTATTTTGTTTATTGATGAGATAGGTGAACTACATCCGATTCAAATGAACAAAATGTTAAAGGTGCTAGAAGATCGAAAAGTGTTTTTGGAAAGTGCATACTACAGTGAAGAAAATACGATGATTCCAACGTATATACATGATATTTTTCAAAAAGGTTTACCAGCCGATTTTCGCTTAGTTGGGGCGACGACACGTTCGCCAGATGAGATACCTCCTGCTATTCGGTCGCGCTGTTTAGAAGTGTTCTTCCGTGAGTTAGATACAGAAGAAATTCAAAAAGTAGCGAAGAATGCGGCTGACAAAGTGGAAATGCAAATCGGTGAAAATGGTATTGAAATGATCGGGATGTATGCAAGAAATGGGCGAGAAGCGATTAATCTTGTACAAATTTCTGCTGGAATGGCAATAAATGAAGAACGTCCTTTCATTAAAGATGAAGATATAGAGTGGGTTGTTCACTCTAGTCAACTTACACCGAAGTATGAAAAACGCATTTACCCTATTCCGAGAATCGGTCTTGTAAATGGACTTGCTGTATACGGACCAAATACAGGTGCGTTATTAGAAATTGAAGTAACAGCAATCAAGGCGAAAGATAAAGGATCGGTAAATGTTACCGGAATTGTTGAAGAGGAAAGTATTGGTAGTCAAACGAAATCCATTCGTCGTAAAAGTATGGCGAAAGGTTCTGTAGATAATGTATTAACAGTGCTTCGATCTCTAGATGTATTGCCAGAAGGGTACGATATACATATTAATTTTCCAGGTGGTATCCCGATTGATGGGCCTTCGGCGGGAATTGCTATGGCAACAGGTGTGTATTCAGCAGTGCATCATACGTATGTGAATAATGAAGTAGCGATGACTGGTGAGATAAGTATACACGGGGAAGTGAAACCTATCGGTGGTGTGTACGCAAAAGTAAAAGCTGCGAAAAAGGCAGGAGCTAAGAAAGTTATCATTCCTGCTGAAAACATGCAACCATTTTTGTATACAATAAAAGGAATTGAAATTATTCCTGTTCGGAAGTTGAAGGAAGTATTTGAGCTAACGTTTATACAGGAAAATATACATCGAGAGCTCGATGTACATACTACGATAGACGAAACAGATGCACAATCAATGTGAGAATGAACGATAATAGTATTTGCCAGACTTCGTTTAAGTTTGTATGCTTAAGCGGAGTCTTTTTTCTTTTATAAGGGAGAAAAAACGAGGGATTTACAGTTGCGGAGAATCTCTGCAATTGCATCTAGATGTATTGTAATATAAAATAGTTGAACAGGAGTTTAATTTATTATGGAGGTGCTATGTCTAGTATGAATACGAATGAAAGAATCGTGCCCCTCCTACCATTAAGAGGCGTTCTCGTATATCCAACGATGGTTCTGCATCTTGATGTAGGACGTGATAAATCGATACAAGCACTAGAGCAGGCGGCAATGGATGAAAATATCATCTTTTTAGCAATGCAAAAAGAAATGAATATCGATGATCCGAAAGAAGATGACATATATAGTGTAGGTACAGTGGCGAAAGTGAAGCAAATGTTAAAATTGCCGAACGGTACGCTTCGTGTCCTTGTAGAAGGTTTACATAGAGCAGAAGTAGTAGAGTTTATCGAAGAAGAAAATGTAGTGCAAGTTTCTATTAAAACGATAACGGAAGAAGTGGAAGCTGATTTAGAAGAGAAAGCTCTTATGCGCACATTACTGGAGCATTTCGAACAATATATTAAAGTTTCGAAAAAAGTTTCAAATGAAACATTTGCAACGGTAGCTGATGTAGAAGAGCCAGGAAGATTAGCGGATTTAATTGCTTCTCACTTGCCAATTAAAACGAAGCAGAAACAAGAGATTTTAGAAATCATATCTGTGAAAGAACGATTACATACACTTATTTCAATTATTCAAGATGAACAAGAATTACTTAGTTTAGAAAAGAAAATTGGACAAAAAGTGAAACGTTCAATGGAGCGCACGCAAAAAGAATATTTTTTACGTGAGCAAATGAAGGCGATTCAAACTGAACTTGGCGATAAAGAAGGTAAGGGCGGGGAAGTTGAAGAACTTCGTGAGAAAATTGAACAGTCAGGAATGCCTGAAGAAACAATGAAGGCCGCACTGAAAGAATTAGATCGTTATGAAAAGTTACCAGCAAGTTCTGCGGAGAGCGGTGTTATTCGCAATTATATCGATTGGTTATTAGCACTTCCGTGGACAGAGGCAACAGAAGATATGATTGATCTTGCTCATTCTGAAGAGATTTTAAACAAAGATCATTACGGTCTTGAGAAAGTGAAAGAGCGCGTACTTGAATATTTAGCGGTACAGAAGTTAACGAATTCATTAAAAGGGCCTATCCTTTGTTTAGTAGGACCACCTGGGGTCGGAAAAACTTCGTTAGCGCGTTCTATTGCAACGTCATTAAATCGTAATTTTGTCCGTGTATCCCTTGGTGGTGTGCGTGATGAATCTGAAATTCGTGGTCACCGTCGTACGTACGTTGGAGCAATGCCAGGACGTATTATTCAAGGTATGAAAAAGGCGAAATCAGTTAATCCAGTCTTCTTATTAGATGAAATTGATAAAATGTATAACGATTTCCGTGGAGATCCTTCAGCAGCATTACTTGAAGTGTTAGACCCAGAACAAAACCATAACTTCAGTGATCATTATATTGAAGAACCATATGATCTATCGAAAGTTATGTTTGTAGCAACTGCGAATACACTTTCCAGTATTCCAGGTCCGTTACTTGACCGTATGGAAATTATTTCGATTGCTGGCTATACAGAGCTTGAAAAGGTTCACATTGCTCGTGAACATTTATTGCCGAAACAATTAAAAGAGCATGGCTTACGAAAAGGTAATTTACAAGTACGTGATGAAGCGCTTCTTGAAATTATCCGCTATTATACACGTGAGGCTGGTGTTCGTACATTAGAGCGCCAAATTGCAAAGGTTTGTCGTAAAGCAGCAAAGATTATCGTTACAGCAGAACGTAAGCGTATTGTAGTAACAGAGAAAAACGTTGTTGATTTACTTGGTAAGCACATATTCCGTTATGGGCAAGCTGAAAAAACAGACCAAGTTGGTATGGCGACAGGTTTAGCGTATACGGCAGCAGGTGGCGATACACTGGCGATCGAAGTGTCCGTAGCGCCAGGTAAAGGGAAATTAATTTTAACAGGGAAACTTGGGGATGTTATGAAAGAATCCGCACAAGCAGCGTTTAGCTATATTCGTTCTCGTGCAGAAGAGCTTCAGATTGATCCTGATTTCCATGAGAAAAATGATATTCATATTCATGTTCCAGAAGGAGCAGTTCCAAAGGATGGACCGTCAGCAGGTATTACGATGGCAACGGCACTTATTTCTGCGCTAACAGGTATTCCTGTAAGTAAAGAAGTGGGGATGACAGGTGAAATTACACTTCGTGGTCGTGTATTACCGATTGGTGGTTTAAAAGAAAAAACATTAAGTGCTCACCGCGCAGGTTTAACAAAGATTATTTTACCAGCGGAAAATGAGAAAGATTTAGATGATATTCCAGAGAGCGTAAAAGAAAACCTTACGTTTGTGCTTGCATCTCATTTAGATGAAGTATTGGAGCACGCATTAGTAGGAGTGAAACAATGAAAGTAACAAAAGCAGACATTGTAATTAGTGCTGTTAAACCAGAACAATATCCAGACGGTGACTTACCAGAAATTGCATTAGCAGGTCGTTCAAATGTCGGGAAGTCTTCCTTTATTAATAAAATTTTAAATCGTAAAAAGTTAGTACGTATTTCTTCTAAACCAGGAAAAACACAAACATTAAACTTCTTCTTAATTAATGAGATGATGCACTTTGTGGACGTTCCAGGTTACGGATATGCGAAAGTATCTAAAACAGAGCGCGCGGCTTGGGGTAAAATGATTGAAACGTATTTTACAACACGTGAGCAATTAGATGCAGCTGTATTAGTAGTTGATTTACGCCACAAACCAACAAATGATGATGTAATGATGTATGATTTCTTAAAGCATTATGACATTCCAACCATTATTATTGCAACGAAAGCCGATAAAATTCCGAAAGGGAAATGGCAAAAGCATTTAAAAGTTGTAAAAGAAACGCTTGATATTGAAAGTGGCGATGAAGTCGTTCTATTCTCTTCTGAAACAGGACTTGGGAAAGAAGAAGCGTGGAAAGCAATTCATAAATTTACAAAAACAAAAAACGCGTGACGAATGTCGCGCGTTTTTTTCTTTATACACTTTTAGCGTACGTTTAATGTAACCTCAATATTTCCTCGTGTTGCTTTAGAGTAAGGACATACGCCGTGAGCGGCTTCTACAAGTTCTTGTGCTTCGCTATGTGAAACGCCAGCGACATGTACATCAAGTACAGCAGATAGGCCGAAACCACCATCTGTATCTTTTCCGATAGAAACGTGAGCAGTTACTTCTGTACTTTCTACTTTCACACGTTTCGTACGAATGACAAGTTGTAATGCACTATCAAAACAAGCAGCATAACCAGCAGCAAATAGTTGTTCTGGATTTGTTGCCTCTCCGCCTGCACCACCTAGTGCTTTCGGCATTTTCACATCAAGATTTAATATGCCATCATCTGATACTACTTTTCCATTTCTTCCACCTGTAGCAGTTACTGAAGCAGTATATAATTTATCCATGTTTATTCCCCTTTTCTATCATTAATTGTTTTCATTGTTTCAATTAGTTTATTTAATTGAATTAATAAAGAACGATATTCTTGTTCTGTAATTCCTAAATTTGTTGCCATCGTTGTCGGCAATGAACAAGCCTTATCTTGTAAATCTTTTCCTTGTTCTGTTAATTCAATACACACTTTTCGCTCATCTTCTTTGGAACGAACGCGTTTTACAAGGTTTAACGATTCCATTCGTTTTAACATAGGTGTTAACGTACCGGAATCTAAAAATAGACGTTCTCCAATTTCTTTTACTGTTAATCCATCTTGCTCCCATAGTACGAGTAAAGTAATGTACTGTGGATACGTAATGCCCATTTCTTCTAAATATGGTCGGTAAAAGCGTGTAACCTCTCTAGAACAAGCATAAATAGAAAAACAAAGTTGATTATCTAGATGCAAAGAATCTTCTGTCATGAATGACTCCTTTCTAATTAAGTTGTGCACAATTTAATTTTGTAAAACCAATATAACGAAAAAGAAATACAATGTCAAATACATTGTATTGAGAAAGTTTGTGCTACAATTTGGAACAATCATACATATTTTCCTTCATGATGAAAGAAGATAGGAAAGATGATGTTATAATTTATATGGAATAGTTTCCATCACTTGATTATGAGGGCTTTTTTTGGTAACGTACAAATAGAGTTATTAATTTATAATCATTATAAAGTAGAAAAATTTTATTCATTTTACTGAATCTCCTTTCTTACATATGGAGAATAAATAAAAAAATAATCGGTTGTTCACACGATTGTCAGATTCATAAGAGGAAAGTTGTATTATGATAGTAGATAAAGTGATAAAACGGGTGAAGGGGGACATGCTGCGTGCATATTCTTGTTGTTAGTGTAAATTATCGAACAGCCCCTGTAG
This sequence comes from Bacillus cereus group sp. Bc031, assembly GCF_027716265.1. NCBI lineage: Bacteria > Bacillati > Bacillota > Bacilli > Caryophanales > Bacillaceae > Bacillus > Bacillus cereus group sp. Bc031. Next base: position 35,710 of record NZ_JAQFUL010000019.1, on the reverse strand, counting down.
AATTTCGTGAGAAACTCACATTTCAGGCAGCAGAGCTAGAGCAAGCAATGACTACATTACAAAATCAAAAGAGCGTGTTAGAGAATGTTATTGTATCAACTTGTAATCGCACTGAGGTTTATGCTGTTGTCGATCAATTACACACGGGACGGTATTATATTAAGAAGTTTTTAGCTGATTGGTTTCAGCTTGAAATAGAAGAAGTCGCACCATATTTAACTATTTTTGAACAAGATGGTGCAATCGATCATTTATTCCGCGTAACGTGCGGTTTAGATTCTATGGTAGTTGGAGAGACGCAAATTTTAGGTCAAATAAAAGATAGCTTTTTAGAAGCGCAACAAGTAAAAGCAACAGGGACAATTTTTAATGAATTGTTTAAGCAAGTTATTACATTGGCGAAACGTGCTCACTCAGAAACGACAATTGGTGAAAGCGCGATGTCTGTTAGTTATGCTGCTGTTGAGCTTGGGAAGAAAATATTTGGCGAGTTAACAGATTGTCACGTACTTATTCTTGGTGCTGGTAAAATGGGTGAACTTGCACTACAAAACTTATATGGAAGTGGTGCTCGTAAAGTAACAGTCATGAATAGAACGCTTTCAAAAGCAGAAATAATGGCTGAGAAATATATGGGACACGCAAAACCTTTAAGTGAATTACAATGTGCATTATTAGAAGCTGATATTTTAATTAGTTCAACTGGTGCATCGGATTATGTCATTACGAAAGAGATGATGACAAAGGTAGAGAAAATGCGCTCTGGTCGTCCATTATTTATGGTTGATATTGCAGTGCCGCGTGATATTGATCCAGCAATTGATGAGCTAGAAGGTTCTTTCTTGTATGACATTGATGATTTGCAAGGAGTAGTGGAAGCGAACCGTGCTGAGCGTTTGAAAGAAGCAGAGAAAATTCAATTTATGATTGAAGAGGAAATTGTTGTATTTAAAACGTGGTTAAGTACACTTGGTGTCGTTCCGTTAATATCAGCCCTTCGTGATAAGGCACTTGCTATCCAAAGTGAAACGATGGAAAGTCTGGAACGAAAAATACCGAATCTTAGTGATCGTGAGAGAAAAGTAATTAGTAAGCATACGAAAAGTATTATTAATCAATTATTAAAAGACCCAATTTTGGTAGCGAAAGAAATAGCTGCTGAAGAGGGAGCAGACGAAAAATTAGCGTTATTTGCAAAGATTTTCGATTTAGAAATGGAAGACGTAGAGAGTCGTGCGGAAGAAGTAGAACATAAAAGAGCGTGGACACCATCCGTTCCATCTTTATAATTTGGAAGGATGATCGGATGAGTTTTTTAAATAACAGTATTATTTATCATATTGCAATTATTTTATATGCTTGTAGCATTAGTTTATATTTTATAGATTATTTCCAAAGTAACCGAAAGGCGAACCGATTTGCTTTTTGGTTACTTTCGATTGTATGGGTTCTGCATTCTATTTTTATGTTGCTTAGAGCTACAGATTCAGAAACGAACCCCCTTTTAACCTTATTATCAGGTATTTATTTTTATGTTTGGCTATTGATTACGATGTCGTTAGTCATTAATCGATTTATGAGAATCGATTTTTTAGTCTTTTTTACAAATGTTGTTGCATTTGGCGTAAGCGCTTTTTCTATTTTTACGCCGCTTGGAAAGATGTCGCCGATACTTGCAGAGCAATTAGTTTCGGAGCTTGTATATGTACATGTCGGTATGGCTATTATTTCTTATGCAACTTTTACTGTATCGTTCATTTTTTCTATTATGTATTTATTGCAATATCGCCTATTAAAAAAGAAAAAATGGAATGCCAGATTAAGAAGGTTAGGGAATTTACCGAAGCTAGAATCGATGTCTTACGGATTAAATTTATTTTCTGTTCCATTTTTCTTACTAGCTATTTTATTAGGATGCATATGGGGATATACAAAATTGGACAATTTCCATTGGTATGATACGAAAGTAATCGGGTCCTTTGTCGTTCTATTTGTATATTGTGCTGGCCTATATTTACGAGCGGCAGATGTGTTGCAAGGGAAGAAAATCGTGCAGTGGAACATCGGAGCATTTCTCGTAATGCTAATTAATATTTTTCTATTAAGCAGTTTATCCAACTTCCACTTTTGGTATTTATAATGAGGAGAGAAAATTATGCGCAAAATTATTGTAGGGTCACGAAAGAGTAAATTAGCATTAACGCAAACAAATTGGTTTATTGATCAGTTAAAAGCGCTAGGTTTACCATATGAATTTGAAGTGAAAGAAATCGTCACAAAAGGCGATGTAATTTTAGATGTTACTCTTTCAAAAGTAGGTGGCAAAGGCTTGTTTGTGAAGGAGATTGAACATGCGCTACTTACGAAAGAAATTGATATGGCTGTACATAGTATGAAAGATATGCCGGCCGTACTTCCAGAAGGATTAATGATTGGTTGTACACCAAAGCGTGTTGACCCTCGTGATGCTTTTATCTCAAAAAACGGAGCGTCGTTTAAAGAGTTAGCAGAAGGCGCTATTTTAGGTACGAGTAGTTTAAGACGTAGTGCACAGCTACTCGCTGCGAGACCAGACTTACAAGTGAAGTGGATTCGCGGAAATATCGACACACGTTTACGCAAATTAAAAGAAGAAGATTACGATGCAATTATTTTAGCGACAGCGGGATTACAAAGAATGGGCTGGGATAATGAAGTTATTACAGAACATTTAGATGAGACGTTATGTGTACCTGCTGTAGGACAAGGTGCATTAGCGATTGAGTGTCGTGAGGATGATAAAGATTTACTGCAGTTGTTAGCTCATATGAATGATGGAGTAACAGAAAAAACAGTGGCAGCAGAACGCGTATTTCTTCATAAACTTGAAGGTGGATGCCAAGTTCCAATCGCTGGATATGCAACTCTTACGGAAAACGATGCAATCGAATTAACAGCTCTTGTCGGGTCTATGGACGGTTCGGTTTTATTGAAAGAGACAGTAGTAGGAACTGATCCAGAGAAAGTAGGATTAGAGGCTGCGGACCGTTTAATTAACCAAGGCGCAAAAGAACTCATTCTTGCTGCAAATAAGGGGCAACAATAAATATGAACGCTCTCGCTGGCAAAACGGTATTGATTACACGTGCCCAGCATCAAGCAAAACAAATGAGTGTAGCGGTGAAAAAAAAGAGCGGAATTCCATTGGAAATTCCGCTTTTGCGTATGGAAGGTATGTCTCATAGGCAAATTCAACATATAGCAGGGCAGTTACATTCGTATGACTGGGTTATTTTTACGAGTAAAAATGGGGTAGCTTTTTTTCTAGATCGTTTGAGACAGAAGCTACCTGTAACGACTAAAATTGCTGCAGTAGGTGTGAAAACAAAGTTAGAGTTAGAAAAGCGAGGCTATCGAGTGGATTTTGTTCCAACTTCATTTGTTGCAGAAGTATTTGCAGAAGAGTTTGTAAAAAGATTAAGTGGAAACGAACGTATTTTATTTCCGAAAGGGAATTTAGCAAGAGACGTAATTCCAGTTGCGCTTCGTGAAATGGGTGTTTCTCTAGATGAGCTTATCGTATATGGTACGAAAGAAAATGTAGAGAAAAAGCAAGAGCTTATAGAAGCGTTAGAAGTAGGGAAAGTAGATATTATTACATTTACGAGCCCTTCCACTGTTACTAGTTTTGTTCGTTTACTTGAGGATACAAACTGGAGAGAATGGACAAAAAAATGTACAATTGCTTGTATAGGGCCTATTACGGAAAAAGAGGCGAGCCTTTATTTTCCGCATATTATTATGCCGAAAGAGTACACTGTAGAAGCATTACTACAATGTGTTTGTGAATCTATAAAATAAAAGAATGGGGATAGAAATCTATGAACTCTTTACAATTTAATCGTCATCGTCGCTTAAGACAAAGTGGAGGCATGCGTGCGCTTGTGCGTGAAACGTTTTTACATACGGAAGATTTTATTTACCCTATTTTTGTATTAGAAGGAGAGAATGTTCGTAATGAAGTGCCTTCTATGCCAGGCGTATATCAAATATCTTTAGATTTATTGCAAGCTGAAATGCAAGAAGTTGTTGATTTAGGTATTCGTTCTGTTATTGTATTTGGTTTACCTGCTGAAAAAGATGAAGTTGGATCATCAGCATATTGTGATCATGGAATTGTGCAACGTGCGATTCAGCAAATTAAAGGTGAATTCCCTGATCTAGTAGTAGTTGCGGATACATGTTTATGCCAATTCACAAGCCATGGTCATTGCGGTGTAATTGAAGATGGTATTATTTTAAATGACGAGTCTCTTGCAGTTCTTGCAAAAACAGCTGTAAGCCAAGCGAAAGCAGGAGCGGACATTATTGCGCCATCAAACATGATGGACGGATTCGTAACAGCAATTCGCCACGCATTAGATGAAAATGGTTTTGGACATGTACCAGTTATGTCGTACGCTGTTAAATATTCATCAGCATTTTACGGACCATTCCGTGATGCGGCGCATGGTGCACCGCAATTTGGTGATCGTAAAACATATCAAATGGACCCAGCGAACCGCATGGAAGCATTCCGTGAAGCAGAATCAGATGTAATGGAAGGGGCAGATTTCTTAATTGTAAAGCCAGCTCTTTCTTACTTAGATATCGTTCGTGATGTGAAAAATAACTTTAATTTACCAGTCGTTGCTTATAACGTAAGCGGTGAATATTCAATGATTAAAGCGGCAGCGCAAAATGGCTGGATTAATGAAAAAGAAGTTGTACTTGAAAAATTAATTAGTATGAAACGCGCAGGAGCAGATTTAATTATTACGTATCATGCGAAAGATGCAGCAAGATGGTTACAAGAAGGAGGCGCTAAATAATGAAAAAGTTTGATAAGTCGATTGCAGCGTTTGAAGAGGCTCAAGATTTAATGCCTGGTGGCGTAAATAGCCCAGTTCGTGCTTTTAAGTCTGTCGGTATGAATCCGTTGTTTATGGAGCGTGGAAAAGGCTCTAAAGTATATGATATCGATGGAAATGAATACATCGATTACGTATTATCATGGGGTCCGTTAATTCATGGTCATGCAAATGATCGTGTTGTTGAGGCTTTAAAAGCTGTTGCTGAAAAAGGTACGAGCTTCGGTGCTCCAACGGAAATTGAAAATAAATTAGCGAAACTTGTTATTGAGCGTGTTCCATCAATTGAGATTGTGCGTATGGTTAACTCTGGAACAGAAGCGACAATGAGTGCGCTACGTTTAGCTCGTGGTTATACAGAGCGTAACAAAATTTTGAAATTTATCGGTTGTTATCACGGTCATGGTGACTCGTTATTAATTAAAGCGGGTTCTGGTGTAGCAACGCTAGGTTTACCAGATAGCCCTGGTGTACCAGAAGGTGTAGCGAAAAATACGATTACAGTAGCGTATAACGATTTAGAAAGTGTGAAATACGCTTTCGAACAATTCGGTGATGATATTGCTTGTGTCATTGTAGAACCAGTAGCAGGGAATATGGGTGTTGTTCCTCCGCAACCAGGATTTTTAGAAGGTCTTCGTGAAGTAACAGAGCAAAATGGCGCATTGCTTATTTTTGATGAAGTAATGACAGGATTCCGTGTTGCTTATAATTGTGGACAAGGTTATTACGGTGTAACACCTGATTTAACTTGTTTAGGTAAAGTAATCGGTGGTGGATTACCGGTAGGAGCATACGGTGGTAAAGCAGAAATTATGCGCCAAGTTGCACCGAGCGGACCGATTTATCAAGCAGGTACTTTATCAGGTAACCCACTAGCAATGGCAGCAGGTTATGAAACGTTAGTACAGTTAACGCCAGAATCGTATGTAGAATTTGAGCGTAAAGCTGAAATGTTAGAAGCTGGCTTACGTAAAGCGGCTGAAAAACATGGCATTCCACATCATATCAATCGTGCGGGTTCTATGATTGGTATCTTCTTTACAGATGAACCAGTTATTAATTACGATGCAGCAAAATCTTCAAACTTAGAGTTCTTTGCGGCTTACTATCGTGAAATGGTAGAACAAGGGGTATTTTTACCGCCATCTCAATTCGAAGGTTTATTCTTATCGACAGCACATAGTGATGCTGATATTGAAGCGACGATTGCAGCGGCTGAAATTGCAATGTCAAAATTAAAAGCTTAATTGAATAAAGAAAATCGCTCTCCGTAAGGAGAGCGATTTTTTTTTATTCATAAAGTCAGCTTTCCGTACATAAATCTGTAATGACATATAGTTTGGGAGGGGGAAAAGAAGTGGCAACAGATCATTCATTACGTTTTTCATTAAAAGAATCTGTTTGGTTCCAAAAAGGACAGGAAGTCGAAGAACTTTTGTCAATTTCGTTAGATCCAGACGTTGAGATAGAAGAGCTTGATCATGAGGTTATTGTGAGAGGGCAATTAGATTTAACGGGAGAGTATGTTGCAAGGCAAGATGATTCAGCTTATTCATTAAGAGATTTATCGCCAGCGAAGTCAATTAATTATGTAGAAACGAGAGAAGATGGGGTTAATGAACTTGTTCATTCCTTTCCGCTTGAAATATCGATCCCAAGAAACCGTGTGAAAGTAATTGAAGAACTATATGTATCCATCGAGGAATTTGATTATGAATTAAAGGAAAATGGTTGCTTACAATTATTAGCGGATATATCTATTACAGGATTATGTGATGAAGAACGCATCGAGGATGAAGAGGAAGAGAAAGAAACGGCGTATGCTGAGTTGGAAGTTGATTCAGCGCAAGAGGATGAAAATAGACCGACGCCGCAAGTAGAAGAACCAGCTTATAAGGAATCAGATGAGTGGGAAGATTACGCGTTTGAACCGTTCCAACTAGAAGAAAGAAAAGAGCAGGAAGTAGAAGAAGAGGAAATAGAAGAACATGAATTTGTAGAGCATGAAGAGGAGAAAGAAACAACGCCGCAATTTGAATTGTTCGGACGAAAAGATTTCAAGAAAGAAAAAGCGAAAAAACAAGAAGAGCAAGAAGAAGAAACGTATTCACAGCGAGATGAAAATGCGCTTTATTTAACGAAATTATTTACGAAAGAACCGGAAGAAGAATTTACAAAGTTAAGAATGTATTTCGTGCAAGAAGGAGATACGATCGAATCTGTTGCAGAACGTTATGAAACATCTGTACAAAACTTATACCGTGTCAATCAAACAGAAGATATATATTTAACTACAGGACAAATTATTTATATTCCTGTTTCAAGAGCAAAAGCGAAATAAGTGAGTGTTTTCACTCACTTATTTTTCTAAAGGCTATGTTTTGAATAGAAAGGGTTATTCGTATGGATATGGAATTACGAAATCGTTATGAACCCATTGTAAGGCAATATAGATTGGATACGCAGCATATGGAAGAGCACGGAAGTGTGACGAAAATTTATACGAATCAAGGTCCATATGCGCTCAAGAAAATAGAAGGCAGGAAGTTAGAGCGGAATAACTTTTTGCATCATATTCAATATTTAAAGGAGAAAGGTTTTTCAAATTATGTACCTATATATCATGCGACGGACGGAAATTATATTTTAAGTGACGGTACGTATAATTATTATTTAATGCCTTGGTTAGAGCGTGCGGAAGGGAACGGCGAGGATAATGATCAATACCATAAAATGTTTCAGACTCTCGGAACGTTGCATCAAAAAACGGTAAAAGAAGAAACGTATACAGAAGAGGATTTAGAAAAACATTATACAAATATATCCGATCGCTGGGAAAGTGATGGAGAGATGTTAGAAGAGTTTCTTGTAGAATCGGAAGCGAAGTGGTATATGTCTCCGTTTGAATTGCAATATTGTACGTACTATCATCATGTAATGAGGGCGCGTGAGTTTGCGACGAAGCAATTAAATGAGTGGAACGATGCAATGAAAGAAAAAGAAACAACGCGCATTACTTTTGTACATGGTAACGTATCGCTTAATCATTTTTTATTTGATTATGAACGGAATGGCTATTTTATTAGTTTAGAAAAATCGAAGTTTGCAACACCTGTGCAAGATATTGTAGGGTTTTATTCTCGGTCTTTAAACACATATCCAATTGCGCGAAGTGATCGGTTTGAATGGTATCAAATGTATCAAAAAAATTTCCCTTTTACGAAAGAAGAGCAACTACTCATGTTTGCGTATATGACGTATCCATCGCAATTTATTCGGCAAATCCAGTCTTATAAGAAAAGAAGAGAGCGTCGTAATGAGGAAAATGAACTTCTCGGGGTAAAGAGTTTGCAACAAGCGCATTGGCTCGTTAGTAATATAGAATATTTCCTTTCGCAATTACAAGCTGCCCAGCAAGGGAACGGATAAAGAAGGTAAGTAGAGGATGTTACTTATCTTCTTTTTTTACTCAAAAAGCTGTAGTATTAAATTTATCTTGACGAATAAGGTTTCGTTTTTTACACTATTGTATATAATAATTAACAATCATATAAATGCCTTGAAGGGGAAGAGTATAACAAGAAACGTCTTCAGAGAGGAGAATCATTAGCTGGGAGATTCTCTAGATAGTTATGTTAGAAGGTAGCCCTGGAGCATCTTTTCTGAACGGAATAGTTCTCATTAGGAAAAGACGGATTTGTCCGTTATCAAATTAAGAGTATAAGCAAATTCCTGAATTTGTTTGTAAATAAAGGTGGTACCGCGATGTCCCTCGTCCTTTTTTGGATGAGGGGCATTTTTTATTTTAAGGAGGGAAAATAATGTCAAACACGGAAAAGAATTTACCAACTAAATATGATCATATGTCCGTTGAAGAAGGCCTTTATCAGTGGTGGTTAGAAGGCAAATATTTTGAAGCAACAGGAGACGAGAAGAAACAACCGTATACAATTGTAATTCCACCTCCGAACGTAACTGGTAAGTTACACTTAGGTCATGCTTGGGATACAACTCTTCAAGATATTTTAACTCGTACGAAGCGTATGCAAGGTTACGATGTATTGTGGCTTCCAGGAATGGACCATGCGGGTATCGCAACACAAGCGAAAGTAGAAGGGAAACTTCGTGAAGAAGGTATTTCACGTTACGATCTTGGCCGTGAGAAATTCCTTGAAAAGGCTTGGGAATGGAAAGAAGAATACGCTTCTCACATTCGTCAACAATGGGGGAAAGTTGGTTTAGGACTAGACTATTCTCGCGAACGTTTCACATTAGACGAAGGTTTATCTGATGCGGTTAATAAAGTATTCGTTCAATTATACGAAAAAGGCTTAATTTACCGCGGTGAATATATTATCAACTGGGACCCGGCAACACGCACAGCTCTTTCTGATATTGAAGTAATTCATAAAGAAGTTCAAGGTGCATTCTACCATATGAACTATCCGTTAACAGATGGATCTGGCCACATTCGTCTTGCAACAACTCGTCCAGAAACGATGCTTGGTGATACAGCGGTAGCGGTTCATCCAGAAGACGATCGTTACAAGCATTTAATCGGAAAAACAGTTACACTTCCAATCGTAGGCCGTGAGATTCCGATTATTGCTGATGAGTATGTAGAAAAAGATTTCGGAACAGGTGTTGTAAAAATTACGCCAGCTCATGACCCGAATGACTTTGAAGTAGGTAACCGTCATGACTTACCACGTATCTTAGTAATGAACGAAGATGGAACGATGAACGAAAAAGCTGGTAAGTATAACGGTATGGATCGTTTCGAGTGCCGTAAAGCGTTAGTAAAAGATTTACAAGAAGCGGGCGTATTAGTAGAAATCGAGCCTCATATGCATTCAGTAGGTCATAGTGAGCGTAGTGGTGCAGTTGTTGAGCCTTACTTATCAACACAATGGTTCGTAAAAATGGCTCCACTTGCTGAGAAGGCAGTAGCGCTTCAGCAAAAAGAAGAAGAGAAAGTAACGTTCGTACCAGAGCGTTTCGAAAACACATATTTACGTTGGATGGAAAATATTCACGACTGGTGTATTTCTCGTCAATTATGGTGGGGACACCGCATTCCAGCTTGGTATCATAAAGAAACTGGTGAAGTATACGTAGGTACAGAAGCACCAGCAGATATTGAAAACTGGAATCAAGATAACGACGTACTTGATACATGGTTCAGTTCAGCACTATGGCCATTCTCAACACTTGGTTGGCCAAATGAAGATGCAGCAGACTTCAAGCGTTACTATTCAACAGATGCACTAGTAACTGGTTATGACATCATCTTCTTCTGGGTATCTCGTATGATTTTCCAAGGTTTAGAGTTTACAGGCGAGCGTCCATTTAAAGATGTATTAATTCACGGTTTAGTTCGTGATGAGCAAGGACGTAAAATGAGTAAATCTCTTGGTAACGGTATTGACCCAATGGAAGTTATCGAGAAGTACGGTGCAGATGCAATGCGTTTCTTCTTATCAACGGGAAGTGCACCAGGTCAAGATTTACGCTTCAGCATGGAGAAAGTAGAATCTACTTGGAACTTCATTAATAAAATTTGGAATGCATCACGTTTCGTATTAATGAACATGGATGACATGAAATATGAAGAAATCGATTTAACTGGTGAAAAATCAGTTGCAGATAAGTGGATTTTAACTCGCTTAAATGAAACAATCGAAAGCGTAACACGTAACATGGATAAATATGAGTTCGGTGAAGCTGGTCGCTCATTATACAACTTTATTTGGGATGATTTCTGTGACTGGTACATTGAAATGGCGAAACTTCCTCTATACGGTGAAGATGAAGCAGCTAAGAAAACAACTCGTTCTATTTTAGCTTACGTATTAGACCAAACAATGCGTCTATTACACCCATTCATGCCATTCGTAACAGAGAAGATTTGGCAACATTTACCGCACGAAGGCGAATCTATTACAGTAGCAGCGTGGCCAACAGTACGCGAAGATTTACAAGATGCAGAAGCTGCAGCAGAAATGCACCTTCTAGTTGATATCATTCGTTCTGTTCGTAATATCCGTGCAGAAGTTAATACGCCAATGAGCAAAAAAGTTCAAATGCAAATTAAAGCAAAAGACGAGGCTGTACTTGCTCAACTTACGAAAAACAGCTCTTACATTGAGCGTTTCTGTAACCCAAGCGAATTAACAATTCAAACGGACTTACAAGCGCCAGAAAAAGCAATGACTGCAATCGTAACAGGTGCAGAGTTATTCTTACCGTTAGCTGATCTTATCAATCTTGATGAAGAGAGAGCGCGTCTTGAGAAAGAGCTTGAGAAGTTCGACAAAGAAGTAGAACGTGTACAGAAGAAACTTTCAAACCAAGGTTTCGTAGCGAAAGCTCCTGCAGCAGTTATTGAAGGAGAGCGTGCGAAAGAGCAAGATTACCTAGAAAAACGCGAAGCAGTTCGCCAACGTCTAGCAGATCTTGAGAAATAAAATGCTTTTTAGAGACTCACTATATTGGTGAGTCTCTTTTCTTTGCGTATAATAGGGTTATGAAGGTTGTTTTTTGAAAGGGGAAAGCATACGTGATACATACATACGAAGAAGCGATAGGGTGGATTCATAGCCGATTGAAGTTTGGTATTAAACCGGGATTAGAAAGAATGAGATGGATGCTAGAAGAGCTCGGAAATCCGGAGCGTCACATAAAATGTGTTCACCTTGCTGGTACAAATGGAAAAGGTTCAACGTTAACATATATGCGCTACATGTTAGAAAATGCAAAATATAAGGTAGGAACATTTACCTCCCCTTATATTGAAACATTTAACGAGCGTATTAGTGTGAATGGAACACCAATTGCAGATGAAGAGATTACTGAACTTGTAAAGATGGTAAAGCCAGTCGTTGAAAAACTAGATGAAACGGATTTAGGGGAAGCGACTGAGTTTGAAATTATTACTGTTATGGCAATTTGTTACTTCGGTAAAGTTAATTTCTGTGATGTTGTTTTATTTGAAACAGGGCTTGGAGGGCGCTTTGATTCTACGAATGTGATTCATCCAGTTCTCACGATTATTACGAATATCGGTCACGATCATATGCATATTTTAGGTAATACATTAGGAGAAATTGCATATGAAAAGGCGGGAATTATTAAGTCTGGTGTTCCGGTTATTACTGGTGTGCAAGATGAGGAAGCGTTGCAAGTCATTCAAAAAGTTGCAAAGGAAAATCAGGCAAACTTATACGAGATGGGCAACCATTTTACAGCGTTACATAAACAGTCTAGTGAAGATGGAGAACAGTTCGATTTCACTTGTCCTTTCGCCTCTTTTGAAGATGTGCGAATCACAATGAAAGGCAGCCATCAAGTAGGAAACGCAGCACTTGCACTTATGGCAGTCATGTATGTAAAAACATACTTATCATTTTTAATTGAGGAAGAAGAAATAAGAACGGGATTACAGGAAGCGTATTGGGTGGGGCGCTTTGAAAAACTGCAAAGTAATCCGGATATTATTATAGATGGTGCTCATAACCCGGAAGGTATTGAAAGTCTTGTGAAAACGGTAGAATCACATTACAAAGATAAAAATGTAATAGTTTTATTTACTGCCCTTGGTGATAAACAATTGCACAATATGGTAGGTCAATTAGAAAGCATCGCCGATGAAATTATTTTTACAACATTCGCCTTTGATCGTGCTATTTCAGCAGGCGAGCTTGCATCGTATGCAAAGGAAGAGTCAAAATTAGTTTTTGAAAATTGGAAAGAGGCAATTGATACGAAGGTTGAAATGCTTGGAGAAAATGATGTTTTTATCATAACAGGTTCTCTTTATTTCATTTCGGAAGTTCGAAAATATATTCGCGAAAAAAACTAGATAGTCTGTACTATCTAGTTTTTTTGTTCTACAAATGAAGTCAAATGCATACATATAAGATAAATATATAGGGTTATTTGGCGAATTCCTCTGACAAATATCTCGTTTTTTTGTGAAATGAATATGATATGATGCGGACAACGATAAGAGGTGAGGTGTGAGTGTATGGACAAGCAATCACGAACGATCTCAGTGAAAGTGAATGGAACAGAAGCGAAGTATGAGGAGAAGAAGAAAGATGAATTTGACTGGATGGTAGTAGAAAGTGAAAGGCCAAAAAACGTTGTTCCGTTTCAAAAATCAAAAGTAGCGTCTACGGAAAAAAATCGAAAGAAGTGGAGCAATACGTTAATTGCAATCGTTGCAACTGCAATTATTATTGGTACGGCGTTTGGGATGGGGATGCTACAGTTACTGAAAGGACAAGGTGCGACAGGAGGAAGTGAAGTAACAGCTTCGAAGCAGATGCGAAAGGAAGAATCAAAGGTGGGTGGAACGGCAGAACAAACACCAGCACCAAAAGAGGGAAAAACAAAAGCACAGACAGGAACGTCATTAGATCCAATGAAATTATTTTTTGTTCAAGGAGGAATCTATTCTTCTGAAGAAAAGGGACAGGCCGCTCTTGAAGAGTGGAAAGGTAATGGAGGTGTAGCAGCCTTAAAACCGAGCGGTGATAAGTATGCATTAGTTGTTGGTATTGCTAGCGATGAACAAGGCATAAACCAATTAATGACGCAGTATAAAAAAGATAATGTCTCCGTATTGAAAAAGGACTGGGATATAACAGATAAAGCGTTACTTAAAGATGATAAAGAAATCGGGGCGTTTTTAACAAAAGTACAGCCATTATATACTCATTTAGCAAAATATGCTTCTAGCGTACAAGCTAGTGAAAAAAGTAATGCAAAAGATATAAGTGCAATCGAAAAAGAGTGGAAAGCGATTGAAAAAGAAGGGAAAAGTATGAAGCAGGAAGAAGCGAAGAAATTGTATATGTATACGTCGGTAGCTGTGCAAACAGTGAAGGATGGAAAAGATGATAAGGAATCATTAGCGAAATTAAATCAAGTTATCATTGATGGTATACTTTCATACGAAAAAATTGTTTCACAAAAGGTGAAATAATAGGATAATGAAATGACGAAGGAAGAAGTGTAGAGGCTTCTTTCTTTTCTTTTGAATTTAGAGTAAAGTGCTTTCTCTATGACAGGAATATAATCGTGTTTTGGTAAGGAAGTATTATTTTGTTTAGAGAAAATAATATTTCTTTTATTTGTGGACAAACTATTCCTTTGATACGATTGATATAAATGATTCTGCTTCATGTGAGAAAGGAAGGAGAAAATATGAAAAAAATTATTTTAGCTTCAGGATCACCTCGCAGGAAGGAATTGCTTGAGTTAGCGGGTGTACCATTTGAAATTGTTGTAAGTGAAGTAGAAGAAACGATTGGTGCGTATTCATCGCCTTCTGATATTGTTATGTCCCTTGCCCTGCAAAAAGCATCTGCGGTAGCAGAAAATAACAGTGATTATATTGTGTTAGGTGCAGACACAATTGTTACATATGAGTCGCGTATTCTTGGAAAGCCATCTAATGGGGCTGAGGCGAAAGAAATGTTGCAATTATTATCAGGGAAAACACATGAGGTGTATACAGGTGTTGCAATTATAGCAAAGGACAAAACAGTCACTTTTTACGAGCGTACAGAAGTTACGTTTTGGGAATTAACAGAAGAGGAAATTGACACATACATTGCATCAAAAGAGCCTTTGGATAAAGCAGGAAGTTATGGGATTCAAGGTAAAGGATCTATTTTTGTTCAACATATTCAAGGGGACTACTATAGTGTAGTTGGGTTACCAATTTCACGTCTTGTTCGGGAATTAAAACAATTTAATATTGATGTAACCCATGCGTAAAACTGCATGGGATTTTCTTTGAGAGAACAAATAAAGGGGTGGAGAAATGAACGGTATTCGTGATGTTGTCAAAGAAGAACAGCCACGGGAGCGTTTATTGTTAGAAGGGGCTGGAAGTTTATCCAATCGGGAGCTTCTTGCAGTGTTACTCAGAACAGGTTCTAAAGAAGAAACAGTTTTAAAGTTATCGGATAAAATTTTGCATCATTTTGATGGTTTACGTATGTTGAAAGACGCAACGCTAGAAGAGTTAGTGAGTATACATGGTGTTGGAGTTGCGAAGGCATCACAGCTCATCGCTGCTTTTGAACTCGGTAGAAGAATGGTGCGTTTAGAATATCAAAATAGATACAGCATTCGAAGCCCGGAAGATTGCGCCAGATATATGATGGAAGAAATGCGCTTCTTGCAACAGGAGCATTTTGTATGTCTCTATTTGAACACAAAGAATCAAGTTATACATAGGCAAACGATTTTTATTGGAAGTTTAAACTCTTCAATTGTACATCCCAGGGAAGTTTTTAAAGAAGCATTTCGCCGTGCAGCAGCCTCTATCATATGTCTTCATAACCATCCCTCAGGAGACCCTTTAAACATAGTATCCTAAACTAGAGTACTCTAAGTACTCGAAGTTTAGGATTTTTTAATTTTAGTGCTTTAACTATTTAATATATAAAGGTATAGTTCATAGTAGTTAAAGTATTTAAAGGTGGTGGAGAAATGAAAGTTCAGAAAGTAATTGTGGAGGAAAAACCATATCCATTATACATACTGCTAGATAAAAACTTTGAAGTAGTAGAACCGGTTAAGAAATTTATAAAGTACTTGGATAATACGGGGAAAGCACCAAATACGATTAAAACTTATTGCTATCATCTCAAGCTGTTCTACGAATTTATGAGCCAGAGAGGAATTAGGTTAGAAGATTTACAATTTGAGGAAATGGCAAACTTTGTGGGATGGTTAAGAAATCCAACTGGGAATGTAAAGGTAATAGACTTACAACCAAAGAGGGCTAAAAGAGAAGAAACATCAGTTAATGCCATACTTAATGCTGTAACTAGTTTCTTAGAGTATTTAAATCGTACAGGAGACTTTAAAGCTATAGACATGTCTAAAGAGACAAGGGGAAGAAATTTTAAGGGGCTTCTTCACCATATAAATAAAGGAAAATCTTATAATAAAAATATTTTAAAGCTTAGAGTCAAAAAGAAACTTGTACAAGTATTAGAACATGAACAAGTCAAGGTAATAATTGATTCATGTCATACTAAAAGAGATAGGTTACTTATTATGCTTATGTATGAAGGGGGACTTCGGATAGGAGAAGTATTATCCCTTCGTATTGAAGATATTTCTACATGGGATAACCAGATTAACATTAGGCCAAGGGATCACAATGAAAATGGAGCTTATATTAAACTGAAAAAAGAACGAACAATCGATGTAAGCAAGGAATTAATGGCTTTATATACCGATTACTTAGTGCATGAATATGGGGAAGATTTAGATCATGATTATATATTTATTAATCTTAAAGATTCTTATTTTGGCCACCCTCTAAAATATCAAAGTGTATTAGACCTAATAAGAAGACTAGGAAAACGGACAGGGATTACTTTCACTGCCCATATATTACGTCACACGCATGCCACAGAGCTTATTAGAAGTGGATGGGATGCTGCATATGTACAAAAAAGATTAGGGCATGCCCATGTACAAACAACACTTGATACGTATGTTCATCTTTCTGATCAAGATATGAAAAATGAATATAAAAAGTATCTTCAAGGGAGAGAAACATGACAATGAAATTTCCGAGTGTAGCAACTAATCGAAAACTTATCGCTAGTACAGAGATTAATAAAAAAATAGCTAATATGACAAGTGTTTTAAAAGGATATTGGGCAGCAGATAGATGGGATATAAGAATTTGTCCACATCCTAGTGCAATTGAGTTAAGTAAGAATCCGTCACTAAGAAATCGTTGGGTGAATTTCGATAAGGTGGAAAATGTCTGGTTGAAAACAGAATTAAAATATTTTTACTACCTTCACTTGAATAATGGAGCATGGAATGCAAAATCTGTTTGGATTAGAAAAGGAACAGTGATAAGCCGGATGATGGGGTTTTTAAATTTAAAATATCCTAAAATCACATCGATAACTGAAGTACCTATAAAAAAGGCTTTGACAGAATACCGAACTTACTTAGCAGAAGAAGGAATAAAAAGTACGACTACTAACTACAAACTTGATATAAATCAACAGAAAGTTACTGTACATGCGAATTCCTATTACGTTACTCATCTTAAACAGTTTATGGAATTCTATGAGGATTTCTATTTTGATGGTGAAGAATGGGAAAAAGATGTTTGGAATCGAAGAAAACTATCATTACCGGAAGATAAGGTAAATCCAACATCCTACGAATACACGATTAATTTTAAGGGTTTTGAAAATGATTATTTTAAAGAAATAGTTAAGCGGTATTGTAAACTAATGTTAAACACAGCCAGCTTTTCTCACGTAGTAGATATTGCTTCAAAATTAAAAGAGTTTTTTAATTTTATGAACAAAAATTGTGAAGGTATACAAAGGATCCATCAATTAACTAGAAATGAAATTGAGCAATATTATAATTATATTAATTTAAAAGGTTTAAAACCTAGTACCGTAACCGGACGAATATCTACTTTAGATGTTTTTTTCACTACAATTCAAAGGTATGACTGGAAGGATACGCCTTCTAAAATCCTTATATTTCAAGAAGATTATCCTAAAGTGCCGAAGGCACTACCACGTTATATTGATGAACATATACTCGAACAATTAAATGGGAAATTAGATAAATTGGAACCTTATGTAGCTACAATGGTCATGGTACTTCAAGAATGCGGAATGCGTATCAGTGAGCTTTGTACATTGAAAAAAGGGAGCGTTATAACAGATAAAGAAGGGGATTGTTTTTTAAAGTATTATCAGTGGAAAATGAAGAAAGAGCATATCATTCCTATTTCTAAAGAAATTGCTGCATTGATATTAGTTCAAGAGCAAAGAGTGGCTGATGAACTCGATGATAGATGTGTATATGTATTTCCCCGAAAAGATGGCTCGCCATTAAAGCAAGATACCTTTAGGGTTAAATTAAATGAATTAGCTTATGAAGAAAAGATAACGGACAGCAAAGGGGAAATTTTTCGGTTTCATGCTCATGCCTTTCGACATACAGTTGGCACTAGAATGATAAATAACGGAGTGCCACAGCATATTGTCCAGAAATTCTTGGGTCACGAATCACCGGAAATGACGGCGAGATATGCACATATTTTTGATGAAACCCTTAAGAAGGAATTTACGAAATTCAAGGAAACTTTAGTAACGAATAACGGTAGCATTCTGGATTTAAGTGAGGAAAATACTGAAGCTGACAATACAGATCTTCAATGGTTTAAAAAGAATATTAATGCACAAGCACTTCCTAATGGCTATTGCCGTTTACCAGTAATTGCTGGACCTTGTCCACACGCAAATGCTTGTTTAGATTGTACGAACTTCTGTACAAGTAAACAATTTCTAAATGAACATGAAGAGCATTTAAACCGAACTAAGGAAATACTAAATAGAGCCAAACAGAACCAATGGCAGCGTCAGGTTGAAACTAACGAACGTGTTAAAAATAGATTAGAGCAGATTATTCATTCGTTAAAGGAGACGAATAAAGATGACTAGAAAGAGTAACACAACTGCCATAATTCAACTATCAAAAGAAAAGTCGGAGAAAACAAGAATTAGAGTAGAAAAGACAATCTCAGAAATGGCACTACAAAAAGAGAAGATTAATTTTAACTCCGTTGCACAAAGGGCAAATGTTTCAAAGTCATGGCTTTACAAACAAAAAGATATTAGAACTAGAGTAGAGACCCTAAGGGGGATGCAAATAAGTGAATTAGTTCCCCGTAAACAAAGTAAAAGCTCTCGTTCAGAGGATGTATTAATAAAGACCTTAAAAAGCCGTATAAAGGCATTAGAAGAAGAAAACAAACAATTAAAAGATCAAGTTCAAAAATTACATGGAAAGTTGTTTTAGCGGCATTGTGTCTCTTAAGATTTATATCTAATTTCAATATAGAAGTGAAATGATAACCTGGAGTTTTATTTTTCCTGTTAAGTTAACGGGGGGTTAGTTGAAGAAACAAATCAAAAACCATTCTATATTGAATGGTTTTTATCTGAATCATATTTTACTGAAGTACCAGATTTAATTAAAACGAGGTCTAATACTCTTTCAGTAATTGGCATAAAGAAATTAAGTATTACCCCCCCTAAACAAACGGTTAATAAAGTTCCAATGCCAATTGGTCCACTAAATACGATTGCCATTATCAAGAATAGGAGATAAATGACTGTTCTCGAAAACAGTATATTCGTTTTAGTTAATTCTTGTATGATTAATGTTAAACGGTCAATTGGTATTGGTGCAAAATTTGTTTGTAAATAAATTGCAGTGCCTAACCCAATAACAACTAAACCAATTCCAAAACAAATAAGTTTAGTTAACCATAGTTCAGGTGTTATCAGATTGTGTAATAAGAAAAGCCACATATCAATACCAATACCCGTTATAAAGGCTGTTACCAACCCCAGAACTTCAGGTCTTTGTCTTTTTAAAAATGCATTACAGCATATCAGTATTAAAGCTACTATAATTTCCCAACTTCCCACAGTAAGACCTACGTTTATAGATAGACCTACCAAAAGTGCATCAAATGGTGATGTTCCAAAGTTTGATTGTATAGTAAGAGAGATACCAAGGGTTAATATTATAATTCCTAATATATAGAAAGTATATTTCACTTTACTCAAAATCTTTATCGTTTTTTTTAGACAATTCTTTAAGCATAAGAATATGTGGGATTCCATCTTCCATAAATGGGTCAGATGAAGTCCGATAACCAAGTTTCTTATAAAAACCTTCTGCTTGCGTTTGTCCGTGTAATTTTACTTGGGACAGTCCCATTACTTTTGCTATTTCTTCTAATGCATTAATAATTACTTTTCCAAGACCAAATTTACGGAATGGTTCTAAGATACAAATCCTCTCCAATTTACCTAAGCCATCAAGGGTTCTTATCCTTCCCGTACCAACTGGTTGTTGATTGTAATAGACTAATATGTGCTTACATTTTCCACTCAGCGTATCAAATTCATCAAACTCATCTTCTATTGGTACGCCCTGTTCCTCAACAAATACCTCTTTCCTTATACTAAATGCTGTCTTTAAATCCTCATCTACTGTAATTCTTATTAACTCCACTTATCTTCGTCCCTTTCTGGATTTATTCTTTTTAACAAGTCATAATTAGTTCATACCTAAAACAATTTATATGATTTTCGTTGCAAATGCAACAAAAAATCGGGAGTGATACATAATGACGGAAATTCTTCGTGAAATTGGAATGATAGCAAGAGCCTTAGATTCGATTAGCAATATTGAATTTAAAGAATATGGCCTAACAAAAGGACAATATTTGTATCTTGTTCGAATATATGAGAATCCAGGCATTATTCAAGACAAGTTGGCGGAAATGATAAAAGTGGACCGAACAACAGCAGCCCGTGCAATAAAAAAACTTGAAACCGAAGGTTTTATTGAAAAAAGGAACGATGAAAACAATAAAAAGGTTAAAAAGTTGTTTCCAACTGAGAAAGGTGAGAAAGTATACCCGTTTTTAAAAAGAGAAGGAGAGTATTCCAATGGTGTCGCATTATCTGGGTTTTCACAAGAAGAAACAAAAGCAATCTTCAATCTTCTTCAAAGGGTTAGAAAAAATATTGAGGTCGAGTGGGAGTTCGTAAAAAAGGGAAACAAAAGGGAATACTAATTTACCAAGTTAATTGTGAATTAGTGGACTTAAAATAACGGGTGCGTTAGTGAAACAAGAACACCATAAAAAGGACCATGAATTTAGGTCCTTTTTTATTTATGAATAATCAACAATACTGTTCATTTTAATTCACTGGCCTGCCCTTATTTTTTTGATCCAAACGCGTTGAATACATGTAGCTAAAGTGAAGGGTTTGATTTTATTATGTTTTTGATACATTACTATTGATAAATTCAAGCGCCGAGCCGAGAAGATATTGAAGTAACAAAACGCTTAGTAGAATGCGGTCGGATTATCGGAATTGAAGTGCTCGATCATATTATAATAGGTGACCATAAATTCGTGAGTTTAAAGGAAAAAGGTCATATTTAAGACTATGCTTTTTACTTATTTTGTTTTATAATGTGATTTATGAGTTTTTTGTAGAAAATTATCTACAAAAAGGATAAAGATATAAAAAACGTACTGTTTTTATAATATAAAGTAAGAAAAAATGAGTCCGTGAAAACAAGAAAGGAAGATAAATAATATGTTTGGATTTGGTGGCTTTACTCGCGATCTTGGAATAGACTTAGGAACTGCGAACACGCTTGTATATGTAAAGGGAAAAGGTGTAGTTTTACGTGAACCTTCAGTAGTAGCGTTACAAACTGATACGAAACAAATCGTTGCTGTAGGTAGCGATGCAAAACAAATGATTGGTCGTACACCAGGAAACGTTGTGGCACTTCGCCCGATGAAAGACGGTGTAATTGCTGATTACGAAACAACAGCAACAATGATGAAATATTACATTCAACAAGCTCAAAAATCAAATGGATTCTTCTCACGTAAGCCTTATGTAATGGTATGTGTACCATCTGGTATTACAGCTGTAGAAAGACGTGCAGTAATCGATGCGACTCGTCAAGCTGGTGCTCGTGATGCTTATCCTATCGAAGAACCATTTGCAGCAGCAATTGGTGCAAACTTACCTGTTTGGGAACCAACTGGTAGCATGGTTGTTGATATTGGTGGCGGTACAACAGAAGTTGCAATCATTTCTTTAGGTGGTATTGTAACAAGTCAATCAGTTCGTGTTGCTGGTGATGATATGGATGATTCAATCATTCAGTACATTAAGAAAAGCTACAACTTAATGATCGGTGAAAGAACAGCTGAAGCATTAAAATTAGAAATCGGTTCTGCAGGCGAGCCAGAAGGTATCGAGCCTATGGAAATTCGCGGTCGTGATTTAGTAAGTGGTTTACCAAAAACAGTACTAATTCAGCCAGAAGAAATTGCAGATGCATTAAAAGATACAGTAGATGCCATTGTAGAATCTGTTAAAAATACGTTAGAGAAAACTCCACCTGAATTAGCGGCAGACATTATGGACCGTGGTATCGTATTAACAGGTGGCGGAGCATTACTACGTAACTTAGATAAAGTAATTAGTGAAGAAACAAATATGCCAGTTCTTGTTGCAGAAGACCCATTAGATTGCGTAGCAATTGGAACGGGTAAAGCATTAGACAATATCGATCTTTTCAAAACTGCTGCTCGATAATATTGCAAAATAAAAATCAATGAAATTAAGAGGGTGTGAACGTGCCACAGTTTTTCTTAAACAAAAGATTAATTGTTTTGTTAGTTAGTATTATTCTTCTCGTGGCATTGATTGGAATCTCATTGAAAGAACGGAACAGTTTAACATGGCCAGAGCAGTTTGTTAAAGACACTGTTGGTGTTGTAGAACGTGTATTCCAAAAGCCAGCGAAATACGTAGCTGGATTCTTTGAAAATGTAGAGGATGTAAAGCGCACGTATGAAGAGAATAAAGAATTAAAAGCAAAATTAGACAATTATGCAGGTCTATCAGGGAAAGTAAAACAATTAGAAGATGATAACAAGAAGTTACAAGAGTTAACGGGTAAAGATAAGTTAAATAGCGGTTATACTGAAATTCCAGCGACTGTTGTTTCTCGTAATCCAGATAAATGGTACGATTTAGTTGGACTTGATAAAGGGGCACAGCAAGGAATAAAAAAAGATATGGCTGTATTAACTCCACAAGGTTTAGTGGGACGAGTGAAAAGTGTATCTCAGTTTACATCATCAGTAGAATTGTTAAGTTCTATGAGCCGAACAAATCGTGTTTCTGCTATCGTACAAGGGAATGAGAAAATCTTTGGATTGATTGAAGGTTACGATAAAGAAAAGCACTTACTTCTTTTCACAAAGATTGGTTCTGATGCACCGGTAGATAAGGATCAACTAGTTGTAACATCTGGGCTCGGTGATATTTTCCCGAAAGGTCTTGTAATTGGAAAAATCGTTGAAGTTCAGCAGGATCCATACGGTTTAACAAAAACAGCTTATGTAAAGCCAGCCGCTGATTTAAATGACGTAGAGCATGTTGTAGTTGCGAAACGTGAAACGCCTTCAGCGCCATTAGAATAGGAGGGGGAGAAGAGATGATGAAGATTTTAAAAAGAGCAGCTCTTCCTCTTTTGCTCCTTTTTGCTTTTTTATTTGAAAATATGTTTGCTACTATTGTTCCAACAGAGGTTTTTTGGAAAGACAGTATAGCATCACCTCATTTCTTTATCATTGTGTTATGTTTTATTACTGTGTACTATAGTCCGGTCCAAGGGATTTATTACGGACTATTATTTGGTTTCTTATTTGATACCGTATACACGGAACTTGTTGGTATATATATTTTTGCGTATCCGATTTTAGTTTATTTAGTTTATAGTGTGATGAAGGTACTACAATTGAATTTATTTATTGTTACTTCTATCGTACTAGCTAGCATAGTAGCATTAGAGTATTATGTGTATGGATTTTTAACTTTGTTAGGACGTACTCATATGTCGGCGTATGTCTTTTTCACAGATCGTCTCCTGTCTACTTTATTGCTAAATGCAATTTTCTTATTGATAGTTTGTTTCCCACTGAGACGATATTTAGTGCGTCTTTCAAAAGCGATGGAAGAAAAAGAAAAAAGGATTTTCTAATTTTATGTCGAATTGAATCGGTGGGGTGAACTTTAGTGGAAGAAAAAAAGCAACAAAATGTAACAATAAAAGGGACAAAAGACGGAATAACCCTTCATTTAGATGATTGTTGTTCATTCTCTGAATTATTGAAGGAATTGGATGAAAAGCTTTCTACACATTACTATGATGGTGATGGACGCTCTTTAATTGAAGTGCATGTGAAAGTAGGAAACCGTTATTTAACAGAAGTCCAACAAGAAGAGATTCGTACGTTAATTCGTAATAAAAAGAATCTCGTTGTGGATTCGATTGAAAGTGATGTTATAACGAAAGAGGAAGCAATAGCTTGGAAAGAAGAAACAGAAATCGTCCCTATTTCCAAAATTGTTCGCTCTGGACAAGTTTTACATGTAAAAGGAAATTTATTGTTAATTGGTGATGTTAATCCAGGCGGAACGGTTATCGCTGGGGGGAATATTTTTGTCGTAGGATCATTAAGAGGCATTGCACATGCGGGCTATTATGGGGATTCAGATGCTGTAATCGCTGCATCTGTTATGAACCCGATGCAACTTCGAATTAGTGATGTGGCAATGCGGGCTCCGGAAGAGAAAGAAGACGGAGCGGAGGCGGCAGAATGTGCGTATATTAATGAGAACAATCACATTGTTGTCGATCGACTGCAACTTCTCACTCATCTTAGACCTAATTTAACAAAGTTAGAAAGGGGAATTGTATAGCTGTGGGAGAGGCAATAGTAATTACATCTGGAAAAGGCGGTGTAGGTAAAACTACAACGTCTGCGAACATTGGGACAGCCCTAGCGTTATCTGGAAAGAAAGTGTGCTTAATTGACACAGATATCGGTCTTCGAAACTTAGACGTAGTAATGGGGCTGGAAAATCGTATTGTATTTGATCTTGTTGATGTCGTTGAAGGGCGTTGCCGTTTACCTCAGGCTCTTATTAAAGATAAACGTTTTGATGATCTTTATTTATTACCTGCAGCACAAACGAGTGATAAATCAGCGGTAACACCTGAACAAATGGATGAATTAATACAAGTATTACGTCAAGATTATGATTACATATTAATTGATTGTCCTGCGGGGATTGAGCAGGGATTTAAAAACGCGGTAGCTGGTGCGGATAAAGCAATTGTTGTTACGACGCCAGAAGTATCCTCAATGCGCGATGCGGATCGTATTATCGGGCTTTTAGAAAAAGAGGATATTGAACCACCGAAACTTGTTATTAATCGTGTGCGTAGTCATATGCTTGATGAACAGGATATGTTAGATGTTGATGAAATCGTACGTACATTGTCAATCGAGCTTCTTGGTGTTGTCGAAGATGATGATGAAGTTATTCGTGCTACAAATACAGGTGAGCCTGTAGCGTTGCAACCGAGCGGAAAAGCAGCGTTAGCTTATCGTAATATTGCAAGACGTTTGTTGGGTGAGAATGTCCCATTACAAGCATTTGAACAAGAAAAGGTATCGGTATTTACAAAGGTGAAAAACTTCTTTGGAATCCGTTAAAAGCACTTCGCATATTTGCGGAGTGCTTTCTTTTTTCTTCACACGAATATCTTCCATACCTAGCTCATACATATGTACAAACTGTATACAACTGTTTCTATGTACATTAGCTTAACGAAAGAAAGGAGACAGTATGAAGAATAGACGTGTAGAAGAAATTAAAAAACGGATTGCGAAGAGGAAGGCAGAGCAAGAAAGGATGGAGGAAGAGCAGTATTTTGCTGGAGGGAATTTTGATAGTGAAACAGTATTTATTGAAGATGGAGAAAAGGAAATTCATCCTTTATTTCGAAAAGAAGTGTTTTTCTTCAAAGTATTGTTATCAGTAATATTAGTTCTTTCTGTCGCTATTTTATATAAGAATGCACCAGCTTCTTTTGACGGTGCTAAAGCTGTTACAGAAAAAGTGATGAAAGAAGAATTTCAGTTTGCTACTGTAGCGAAATGGTACGAAAAACAGTTTGGAAAACCGCTCGTGTTCTATTCGCCTAATGAGAAAAAAGAAGAAAAGATTCAGCAAAAAGATTATGCCATTCCTGCTTCCGGAAAGGTAATGCAAGGGTTTCAAAAAAATGGCCAAGGTGTATTTGTACAAACAGCTACAAATGCAACTGTTGAGTCAGTGAATGAAGGGCTAGTAGTTTTTGCGGGCAAGAAAGAGGAACTTGGTAATACAGTTCAAATTCAGCATGCAGATGGTACGGAGTCATGGTATGCAAATTTAAATGATATGTCAGTGAAATTATATGATTACGTTTCAAAGAAACAAAAAATTGGAACAGTGAATAATGATGCGAATAATAAAAATGGTAAGTTTTATTTCGCAATAAAAAAGGATGAAAAATTTATTGATCCGATTCAGGTGATTTCATTTGATTAAATATAGAGATGTTTTAACAAAGATTTCAGTACATCCGTTGTTTTGGGTTATTATTGTCATTGGTATTTTCACGGCACGTTTTAAAGAGTTACTACTGTTATTTTGTATCGTTCTCATCCATGAACTTGGGCATGCTTTTGCAGCGGCACATTATAATTGGCGTATTAAGAAGATTCAACTTTTGCCGTTTGGTGGTGTGGCTGAGCTTGAGGAACATGGGAATAAATCATTGAAAGAGGAACTAGTTGTTGTAATTGCAGGACCTATTCAACATATTTGGATGATGGCGGTAGGCTATATGTTGTTTGAAGCTGGTTGGCTTCATGCGGAATTATATTATTTCTTTATGTGGAATAATATAATTATTTTAGCGTTTAATTTACTACCTATTTGGCCTCTTGATGGTGGAAAAGTATTGTTTAACGTACTATCATATCGTTTTCCTTATTTACAAGCACATGAAAAGATGATGAAATTATCATGTGTTTTTTTTAGTGTCATACTAGGATGGCAGTTACTTTGGAATAGTAACAATATTATGATGTGGGTACTACTCATATTTTTAGCGGTGTCGTTATATCAAGAATGGAAGCAAAGACGGTATGCCTTTATGCGTTTTTTATTAGAACGTTATTATGGGAACAAAAGAGGAATTGAAAAGATTGCACCGATTGAGGTGCAATCAGAAGATCATTTATATAAGATATTCACAAAATTTCGTAGAGGCTATAAGCATTCTATTATCGTCCGCGGAAAATATAAAGAACATTACACATTGGATGAAAATGAATTGCTTTATGCGTATTTTACTGAAAAACGAACAACTTCATCTGTTGAAGAATTAATCGGTTAGTGTTGACGTTAGCACTAATCTTTTATTATTGTAAAAGCAAAGAAGATTATAAAGTGAGGAAAGTATTTTGAAAACGTTATATATGAACTACGCTGGATCGGAAAAACGCGTTGCAATTGAAGAGAATAAGAAAATTGTTGAGTTTTTATGGAAACGAAATGAAGAACAAGAGATTGTTGGGCATATTTATGTTGGACGTATCGTAAGAACGATTGCTGGAATGAACGCAGCTTTTGTAAATATCGGTTTAGAAAAACATGCGTATCTTTCGTACGATGATGTACCATCTTCTTATCGAATACATGAAGGACAAGCGGTACTCGTACAAGTTGTGAAAGAGGCAATTGATACGAAAGGGCCAAAATTGACAGCGAACATAGAATTTACCGGGAAATATGTCGTTTATATGCCATATGATGAAATGCGCGCGGTTTCTCGGAAAATAAAAAACAATAAAAGAAGGCAACAACTACTCCAAATTGAAGTGGAAGGGACAGGAGGTTATATTTTCCGCTCTGCTTCTGAAAAAGGAGAAATTGAAGAAATACAAGCTGAAATGCAAAGGTTACAGCAGTTATATGAAGAGTTAAAAAGAAAAGAGGGCCAAGGAAAGGCACCGTTACTACTTCATCGACCGGCGACTTTTTTAGATCGTGTATTTCAAGAGAATCCGATTGAAACGATTGAAAAAGTAATTGTAGATACAAGAAGTATAGTAAAAGAGTTAGAAGAAAAAGTTGGTAAAGAGAAAGTGTCCTTTTATAATGAAAAATCTTCAATGTTTAACCATTTTGGAATAGAGCGTGAAATTGAGAAAGCACTTCAAAAAATTGTGTGGCTCCCGAATGGCGCTTATTTAATTGTGGAGCAAATGGAGACGATGACTGTAATTGATGTGAATACGGGTAAGTTTACTGGAAAACAGAATTTACAAGATACAGTCCTTCGTACAAATGAAGTGGCAGCTGAAGAGATAGCGCGTCAATTAAGACTGCGTGATATTGGTGGTATGATATTAATTGACTTTATTAATATGAAAAGAAGAGAAGATAAAGAAAAAATAAGAGAATGTCTCATCGCTGCTATGCAACATGATCGTACATATACAAGGGTGCTTGGGTTTACAGAGTTAGGGATTTTAGAGATGACGCGTAAACGTAAAAAACATTCTTTACGTGACGTATTACTTGAAGAGTGTGCACCGTGTAAAGCGACAGGGTATGTGATGTCATATGAAACGATTGCGTATGAGCTAGAGAGAGAGCTAATTACATATGGAAATATAGAAGATGAGGCGGTATTAATCTCTGCACCTAAAGAACTGCAAAAACAATTTTTGCAAAAAGAATTACAAAAAAATATTCCATTTGAAATTTATTTCAAAGATGATATGATCGAAAAGTACGCTATTATCCGTTTTGGAAGTAAAAAAGAAATTATAGAACGGAAAAAATAGTTATTAGAACTTTCATTGACAATAGTCTATGATTCATGATAACATCTTTATGTTATAGTTTATAGCACCTAAACGGCTATATGCTACAACCGCACAAGACAGGTTCCTTAAAGGCATTTATGTCTACCTCGTTTTTGGCGAGTCTTAGTAATTAAGAGGAGGTGCAAGTATGTACGCAATTATCGAAACAGGTGGAAAACAAATCAAAGTTGAAGCTGGTCAAGAAATCTACATTGAAAAATTAGATGTTGAAGCTGGTGAAACTGTTACTTTTGACAAAGTTCTTTTCGTTGGTGGCGAAAACGTGAAAGTTGGTAGCCCAGTTGTAGAAGGTGCAACAGTTACTGCGAAAGTTGAAAAACACGGTCGCGCTAAGAAAATCATCGTTTTCAAATACAAAGCGAAAAAGAACAATCGTAAGAAACAAGGTCATCGTCAACCTTACACTAAGCTAGTTGTTGAAGCTATCAACGCTTAATTCTGGTTAACATGATTAAAATTACGATAAGTCGCACGAAATTAGGAAGTATCCAATCATTTAAAATGACTGGACATGCCGATTATGCGCCACATGGACAAGATCTTGTCTGTGCTGGAACTACAGCGGTTGTGTTTGGTTCCATAAATGCTGTGGAAGAACTTTGTAATGTGCAGGCAACTATTGAACTCGGAAGTGATGGTGGATTCTTAACGTATGAATTGCCTAATGATTTAGACGTTCATACAGCAGAAAAAGCACAGATACTTTTAGAAGGATTGGTTGTTTCGCTTAAGACGATCGAACTTGATTACGGAAAGTATATCCGTTTAATAGAAAAAGTGCAGGAGGTGTAACGTATGTTAAGATTAGATCTTCAGTTTTTCGCATCTAAGAAAGGTGTAGGTAGTACAAAGAACGGTCGTGACTCTCAGTCAAAACGTCTTGGTGCTAAACGCGCAGATGGTCAAACGGTTACAGGTGGTTCAATTCTTTACCGTCAACGCGGTACAAAAATTTATCCAGGTGTTAACGTTGGTCGTGGTGGCGATGACACTTTATACGCGAAAGTTGACGGCGTAGTACGCTTCGAGCGTCTTGGCCGTGACCGCAAACAAGTGAGCGTATATCCTGTTGCTCAAGAAGCATAAGAACTCACGGAAAACTCTAACCTGAGTGCAGGTTAGAGTTTTTCTATATTAAGGAGTATCTAAATGAATAAAAAATGGACAATTATAGATGCATTGCGCCATTCAAGACATGATTGGCTCAATCGTATGCAGATGGTGAAAGGAAACCTTTCCCTTGGAAAAGTGGAAGAAATTCATAGTCTCATCGATCGTTTTGTCCAAGAAGCGAGACAAGAATCCAATCTGATGGGGCTATCAATGCCTTTATTTTCAGAGTGGATTTTAACATATAATTGGAAACAGCAGCCGTGCTTATTGGAGTACGAAGTATTAGGGAATTTACATAACTTATCTCACTTAGATGAGACTGTATGTACATGGACGAATCAATTTTTCTCAATGCTTCAGCATAGTTTAGACGTATATGTTGAAAATTATGTTTGTATCACAATTGAATGTGACGCGGAGAATGCTCGTTTCTTTTTTGATTTTCGTGGTAAGCTAACGAGTGTAGAAGAACTACAGAATTGGCTTGCGAACCAAAACAATAAATGGTATTCCATTTCTTATACAGTAAGAGACGAAGAAGTCTCAGTTATATTACAACCAATTGAAAAAAGTGTGGTGAAATAATGTTTGTAGATCAGGTCAAGATATATGTAAAAGGCGGCGACGGTGGTAACGGAATGGTTGCGTATCGTCGTGAGAAGTATGTTCCAAAAGGTGGTCCAGCAGGTGGCGACGGTGGTAAAGGTGCA
Source organism: Bacillus cereus group sp. Bc031 (assembly GCF_027716265.1). Taxonomy (NCBI): domain Bacteria; kingdom Bacillati; phylum Bacillota; class Bacilli; order Caryophanales; family Bacillaceae; genus Bacillus; species Bacillus cereus group sp. Bc031. Next base: position 5,567 of record NZ_JAQFUL010000019.1, on the reverse strand, counting down.
GATGTTGTTTTCGTTGTTGAAGAAGGCTTACGTACATTAATGGACTTCCGCTACCAACGTCATTTCAAAGCTGATCGTGGTCAGCACGGAATGAGTAAAGGGCAGCACGGTCGTAAAGCTGAAGATTTAATCGTTAAAGTTCCGCCAGGAACGGTAGTAAAAGATGAAAAAACAGGTCAAATTCTTGCGGATTTAGTAACACATGGACAAACAGCTGTAATTGCAAAAGGTGGCCGCGGTGGCCGTGGTAACTCACGTTTCGCAACAGCTACGAACCCAGCGCCAGAAATTGCTGAGAATGGGGAACCAGGTCAAGAACGTGATGTCATTCTAGAACTTAAAGTACTAGCAGACGTTGGACTTGTTGGATTCCCAAGTGTAGGTAAATCTACATTATTATCTGTCGTATCATCAGCACGTCCGAAAATTGCAGAGTATCACTTTACAACAATCGTTCCAAACCTTGGTGTTGTTGAAACAGGTGATAACCGCAGCTTCGTTATGGCTGACCTTCCTGGACTAATTGAAGGCGCACATGCCGGCGTTGGACTTGGTCATCAATTCCTGCGTCATATTGAGCGTACACGTGTAATCGTGCATGTAATTGATATGTCTGGTTTAGAAGGCCGTGATCCATATGAAGATTACGTAACGATTAATAATGAATTAAAAGAATACAATCTTCGCTTAACGGAGCGTCCACAAGTTGTTGTTGCAAACAAAATGGATATGCCAGATGCAGAAGAAAACTTACAAGCATTTAAAGAGAAAGTGGGAGACGAAGTAAAAATCTTCCCAATCTCAGCTGTAACGAAACAAGGTGTTCGTGATTTACTATTTGAAGTAGCGAACTTATTAGAAACAACACCTGAATTCCCAATACATGAAGTTGCGGATGAGTCTGATACAAGTGTAATGTACAAACTTGAGACTGAAGGTGTTAAATTTGACATTACACGTGAAAGTGATGGCACGTTTGTTATCTCTGGTTACGATATCGAGAAAACATTCAAGATGACAGACTTCTCACGTGATGAATCTGTACGTCGTTTCGCTCGCCAAATGCGCGGAATGGGTATTGATGAAGCGCTTCGTGCACGTGGTGCAAAAGACGGAGATATTGTAAAAATTCTTGAATATGAATTTGAATTTATCGACTAAGACTGCCGAAATATGGCAGTCTTTTTTTATATCGTAAAAGTCTGATTTATACAGGAAAAAATCCCCACTAATTAAATTTTCAATTTATAATAGAAAAAGAAGTGGTTTTATAAGAACTTTTTATGGGGAGAAAGTGAACATGTATAAAATATTAATTGTAGAAGACGATGAAAAAATCGCGGGGATATTAGAGGAGCCTTTAGAAAGGTATGGCTATCAGTCATTTCGAGCAAGTGATTTACGACATATAAAAGATGAGTTTGTAAAAGTAAATCCACATCTCGTGTTACTTGATATTAATTTACCGTATTTTGATGGTTTCTATTGGTGTCGTCAAATCCGCACTGTATCGAATGCACCAATTATTTTTGTTTCTGCAAGAACGGGGGAAATGGATCAAGTAATGGCAATTGAAAATGGCGGAGATGATTACATTACGAAGCCATTCCATTTAGACATTGTAATGGCTAAGGTAAAAAGTGCACTTCGTCGTGGGTATGGTGAATATGCTTCTGCGGCAGAAAGCGATTGTTTAGGTGTAAATGGACTGTTGTTATTCCCATCTCAGCACGTTGTTGAGTGGCAAGGGCAACAAACAGAACTGACAAAAAATGAATTTTACTTATTAGAGTGTTTAATGAAACAAGCAGATCAATATGTAACGCGCGAAGAATTGTTAGAAGCCCTCTGGGATGAGGTAGCTTTTGTTGATGATAATACATTAACCGTAAATGTAAAACGTGTAAGAAAGAAACTAGAGGAGCTAGGCATTAAAAATGCAATTGTAACGAAACGTGGATACGGTTATGCGCTTCTTACAGAGTGGGGAGAAGGACATGAAGGTTAAAGATTACCTCATGGACCGCTTTTCTTTAATTCTTTCTTACATTGTTAGCCTCTGTTTATTTGGGCTCGTTTTGCAGTTGCAAAGTCTTTTAGAAAAGCGATCTATTGATTGGAATACATGGTTATACGGACTTTTATTAGGGACAGTTGTTTTTACTGTATATCTCATTTACGATTACCGAAAACGGAGTGTGTTTTTAAAGAGGATTAAAAAGTATGTTACTGGCGGAAATACATTACATGATTCCTTACTTATTGATACTTCTTATACGGCAGAGCAAGAGATGGTCGTTGAATCGTTTACGCTATTAAGACAGCAATATATGAATGAAGTTCATAAACAACATGCAAAAGAACAACAGCAAATGATATTTATGAACCAATGGATTCATCAAATGAAAACACCGGTATCTGTTATTGAGTTACTATTACAGAAGTTTGGTAAAGAGCATCGTGAAGCAAGGGCAACAGTTGAAAGTATTCGTGAAGAAAATAATCGCATACTAAATGGTTTAGATTTAGCGTTACATATGGCAAGGTTAGAGCAGTTTGCGAAAGATTATAAAGTAGAAGTAGTAAATGTGATAGATATTATTAGAGGTATTATTAATGAAAATAGAAAGTCTTTCATTCAATCGTCTGTATTTCCGAAAGTGATGTTTGAGGAAGATACTTGTATGGTTGCCTCTGATAGAAAATGGCTCAGTATTGCTATAGGACAAATTGTTGTAAATGCAATTAAGTATACAAAAATTTCGGAAGCAGAGAAAAAGGAAATTCAATTTCAAATTGAAGAGAAAGATCAAAAGGTGTTATTACATATTCAGGACAATGGAATCGGTATTCCAGAGCAAGATGTAAAGCGTATATTTGATCCATTCTTTACAGGGGTAAATGGCCGGAAAACGAGAGAAGCGACTGGAATGGGTTTATATATTACGAAGGAAATTTGTGATAATTTACATCACGGTATGTATGTGCAATCGGCTGAAGGGGAAGGGACAACATTCACGTTCCAATTTGCAAAAGATGAAGAATATCATACATTAATGAGAAAAATGACAAAACTGTAAGATAACAAAACGTTTTGTAAGGGAAATCACTCGTTTCTTTTTCTTATTTTTCTTATAGTAAATGTAAGAAGAAAACACATAGGGGGATTAGAAATGAGTGTTCTTGAAGTAAAAGGATTAACGAAGGTGTACCAATCGAAAGGTTCAGTAGCAACGACTGCTTTAAATGATATAAATTTTAAAATAGAAGAAGGCGAATTTGTAGGGATTATGGGTCCTTCAGGGAGCGGAAAAACAACGCTTTTAAATTTATTAGCACAATTGATAAGCAAACTTCAGGTCATGTGCTTGTAAATGGGGAAGAAATTAATCAAATGCGTGCTGCAAAATTAGCGGAGTTTCGCCGTACACATTTAGGATTCATTTTCCAAGATTTTAACTTACTTGATACGTTATCGATTAAAGAAAATATCATTTTACCACTTGTAATGGCGAAGAAATCTGTAAATGAAATCGATGCAAAAGTGCTTGAGATTGCAAAGTTTTTAAATATCGAGGGCATTTTAAACAAAAAGGTATATGAAGTATCAGGTGGCCAACAACAACGTGCAGCAGCTGCGAGAGCGATCATTCATGAACCGACGCTAATTTTAGCAGATGAGTCAACTGGAAACTTAGATTCTAAGTCGGCAAAATCATTAATGAGCGCGATGCAAGATTTGCATGAACAAAAGAAAGTAACAATTGCAATGGTAACGCATGATCCAGTAGCGGCGAGTTATTGCGAACGTATTCTTTTCATACGTGATGGAGAGATTTTCTCAGAAATACATAAGGGAAGAACGAAACAAGCCTTTTTCCAAGAAATTCTGGACGTACTTGCGATGCTAGGAGGGGAATATCATGAACTTTCGCCAGCTCGCGCTTAATAATGTAAAAGGAAATTGGCGTAATTATAAAGCGTTTCTTATAAGTAGTTGTTTATCGATAGTCGTATTTTTCATGTATGCTTCCTTCATTTATCATCCAGATGTTGTAGGCGGTAATATTAGTATGAGGGAGATGATTTCAAAAGGGTTAGAATCAATGAATTATATTGTAGTCATCTTCTCAGCACTCTTTATTTTATATGCAAATTCAACATTTTTACGAGCAAGGAAAAAAGAGTTTGGTCTATTAACATTAATAGGCGGAACAAAATCTCAACTTGGCCGAATGATTATATTAGAGCAGCTTATGTTAGGTAGTATTGCAATTGTAGTAGGTATTGGACTTGGTATGCTTTGTTCAAAATTATTCTTCCAAGCATTAAGCGTAATATTGAAAATAGATAAAACACTTCCACTCGTATGGAATAGTAAAGCGGTTTTGATTACAGCAGGTGTATACTTTATTCTATTTTTAATCCTATCATTGTTTAGCGTTTGGACAGTAGGACGCTTGCAAATTATCGATTTATTAAGAGAAGCAAGAAAACAAAAAGTAGAGCCTTTTGCATTTACATGGTTATGCGTAGTTGGTATAGGATGTATTATTGTTGCATATGTACTTAGCTTCCAAGTAACATTTATGAATTTTATCATTCTGTTTTTACCAATTGTAGGGCTGACGATAGGCGGAACTTATTTGCTGTTTACACAAGGTAGTACAGTTGTATTAAAGGCGTTACAAAAACGAAAAAAATCTTTTTATACATATCCAAATATGTTTGTACTTAGCAATCTTATTTATAAAATGAAAGATAATGCTCGTTTTTTATTTGTAATTTCTATCATTACGGCGGTAGTATCTTCAGCAGTTGGTACGCTGTACGTATTTTTTGAGGATATGAGTTATAAGGCAGTAACTAGTACCCCGCATGCTATTTCGTATGAGGAAAAGGGAATATATACGCATAATGTCATCAAAGAAGGAAAAGCAAAACAATTAATAAAAAAACACGGATTTGAAGAAGCGCGAGAAGTAACGTACGTAAAACTTCCTGGAACTCAAAAAATCACGATGTTTAACAGTGAACATGAAATGCCAATGGCGATTGTTTCAGAAAAAGAATATAACGCTGAAGTACGTAAACAAAAAAGAGAGCAAGTTAGAGAAGTTCATAATGCACCAGGTAGTGCAACGATGGTCATAACGGATATGGCGAACGATATGATGAAGATAGATCGTACGAAACCGCATGAAATTAAAATTAACGGACAAACGCAGTCTGTTCAATTAAATAAGCCAACTCCTTTTTCTGTTTTTAATGATAGTGAATATCTCATTGTAAATGATCAAGATTTTGAGAAATACGCAAAGCTCGTACCGGATGAAGAAAAGACGAAATATTACGGTTATTATATAGAAGACTGGAAAAGTACAGAAGATCTTGTGTTAGATTTGAAAAAGGAAATTGTACCAGATAAACAAGGGGAACTAAACAACTCGGTGCTCGCTTATAAAAATATAAGGGAATCAGGGGCAATTACACATGCCCATCAACTTAAGAACGAAAACAAAATGAACTTTCGTTCAAACAAACTAAAAAACACGTAATGTACTTTT